>CAZTKF010000043.1:0-22994 GCA_964614205.1 uncultured Loktanella sp.
ACTTTGTGTCGATCTACTTCATGGTCGATTTTGAAGCCGCCAAGCTGGGCATGCGCGGGATGCGCGAAGATGAACTGCCCAAGCTGCGGCAGATGGTCCGCCGTGTGTTCCTGTTCTTGCCGATCATTATTCTGATCGGGGCGCTTTTCATGGGTTATTCGGTGATCCGCGCAGGCACATTGGCCACTGCCTCTGCCGCTGTGGTCAGCTGGTTCACCCCTTACCGGATGGGCATCCGGTCTGTGACCAAAGCATTTGAACTGGCAGGCATCATGTCGATCCAGATCATCGCGGTCTGCGCCTGTGCAGGCATCATTGTCGGTGTGATCTCTTTGACCGGTGTAGGCGCGCGGTTCTCTTCCGTGCTGCTGAACATCGCCGAAGCGAACCAGTTGCTGGCGCTTTTCTTTGCCATGTGTATCGCAATCCTGCTGGGTATGGGCATGCCGACAACCGCGGCCTATGCGGTTGCGGCATCCGTGGTTGCCCCTGGCCTGATCCAGTTGGGGATCCCAACGCTTACGGCGCACTTCTTTGTGTTCTACTTTGCCGTGGTGTCGGCCATCACACCACCTGTGGCGCTGGCCTCTTATGCGGCGGCGGGGATTTCGGGCTCGAACCCGATGGCAACCTCTGTGGCATCGTTCAAGATCGGCATCTCGGCCTTTATCGTCCCGTTCATGTTCTTCTACAACGGCGCAATCCTGATGGACGGCACATGGTTCGAGATCATCCGTGCCGGCATGACGGCGATCTTCGGCGTCTTCTTGCTGTCGTCCGGTGTACAGGGCTGGTGGGTCGGAGACCGCGCCGCATGGCCTATCCGGATTGCCTTGCTGGTTGTGGCGCTCTTCATGATCGAGGGCGGCTGGATGTCCGACATGATCGGGATCGGCGGGGCAGTGGCGCTCTATTTCATCGCGCAGATGACGCGGCCGAAAGTTACCGCGTAAGAGAGCGACAAGCACAACAAGACAATTGCGGGAGCGGTGCGCAAGCATCGCTCCCGCTTCATTTTTCAGGATCGTCCTTTAAAGCTGTTTTCTGCGCGCTATGTAGACCCAAACAGCTGAAACAGGGTGGAGCAAATGGCAGTTCGGCGCACCGCGACAATCGCTATTACACTCGCCTGTGAAATGCGCTATCCCCGCACCCAAACAAGGGCCACGACAAACACCAATCAGGAAATACACTTTGATTGAACTCACCACCTACGAGCTTTTTGTTCTGGCCGCAGGCGCCATGGCGTTCGGGCTCTATCTGCTGATCAAAGGTGGTGACTGGACGATTGATGCCGCCGTTTTCGTGGCCGAGCGGACAGGGCTTTCGCCCTTGTTCATCGGGGCTACTATCGTGTCGTTCGGCACCTCGGTCCCCGAGCTTTTTACATCCGTGAACGCTAACCTTCAGGGCTATCCGGGGATCGCGCTGGGCAATGTTCTTGGCTCGAATGTGGCGAATATCCTTCTTGTCCTCGGGGCGACCGCATTCGTCTTCAAAGTGACCGCAGACCCCAAGCATCTGGCCAAAGACCTTGGCATGATGCTGCTGGCGACGGCCATCATGGCCTACGGGATGCTTACAGACAGTTTCAGTCAACTGTTTGGCATCGTTATGTTCGCCATTCTGGTGACATTCGTTGTCTATCAATACAGGACCGACAGCATCGTCGTTGAAGAAGATGACGACGATGAACACGGCCCTGGCATAACCACAATGAAAGGCGCTGTTGTCCTCCTCTTGGGTGGTCTTGCGGCGCTGGCAGTCGGTTCGGAGTTGCTGGTCAAAGGTGCCGTGCAAACCGGATCGGCAATCGGTGTCCCCGAGGCCGTGATCGGCATGACGGTTGTGGCCTTTGGCACCTCACTGCCCGAGCTTTCCACCTGTATTGCCGCAGCGCGCAAGCAATCGGTCGGGCTGATCCTTGGCAATATCATCGGCTCCAACACCTTCAATATCCTGTCGATCATCGCACTGACCACTGTGATCAAACCTCTTGACGTTGACCCTGTGCTGCTTGGCATGGAGCTGTGGGTCACCATTGCAGTGGCGGTCGGTTTCTCGATCTGGATGTTTGTTGTCGGCACACTTACACGTCCTATCGGCACTGCGATGATGGTGATCTACGCGGTGTTCATCGCGGCGCAATACTTGCAGCCACAAATCGTGTTCTGGGGATCGTGACGCGCGGCCGCCCTGTTCACAATTCGCCTGTTCCCAAGGGGCCACCCCGTTTTTATTCGCACCTGCCACCCATATATCAAAGGCAGGATCACCGACAAAAGGACGCCAACACATGCGCAGTGCAGACATCGGGCTCATCGGCCTTGGAACAATGGGTGCGGCCCTTGCCCTGAATATCGCGGACAACGGCTTTGATATTGCCGTCTGGAACCGGACAACGGCGAAAACCCATGCCTTTCACAAAGATGCAGGCGCACTTGGCGCGCGGATCATCCCGACCGAAACGCTCGAAAGCTTTGTCGCGGCGCTCAAGTCACCGCGGGCAATCATCCTGATGGTGCCTGCGGGCGATGCTGTTGATGAACAGATCGCGGCCCTGCGTCCGTTGCTGGACGCTGACGACATGATCATCGACGCAGGAAACGCCAATTTCCATGACACCAACCGCCGCGCGCGCGCCGCGGGCGACCTGCCCTTTCTGGGGATCGGCGTCTCGGGCGGAGAGGAAGGCGCGCGTTTCGGACCTTCTATCATGGGAGGTGGCAAGCGCACCTATTGGGACCGTGTCGCACATATCCTCAAAGCGATCGCCGCCAAACACAAGGGCCAGCCCTGTGCAACATGGATGGGTGAGGAAGGGGCCGGACATTTCGTCAAAGCGGTGCATAACGGGATCGAATACGCCGATATGCAAATGATTGCCGAAGTCTATGGCATCATGCGTGAAGGGCTGGGTATGGACCATAACGCCATCGCCACCACCTTTGCCCAGTGGGACAAAGGCCCTTTGCGCAGTTACCTGATCGAGATTTCGGGAAAGGTCGCAGGCACAACCGATCCCGCGACAGGTCAGCCCATACTGGAAGTGATTGTCGATGCCGCAGGCCAGAAAGGGACCGGACGCTGGACCGTGATCGAGGCGCAGCATCTGGCCGCGCCGATCCCCGCGATCGAGGCAGCCGTGGTGGCCCGCAACCTGTCTGCCCAGCGGGATGCCCGCGCCGCTGGCGAGGCACTCTTTGGCACGGCTCCGCATCATATCGCCCATGATGTGCTGCCGCTTAAAACACTCGAAGAGGCGCTGATCGCAGGGAAGATCCTTTGCTATGCACAGGGTTTCGGCATGATCGAAAAAGCATCCGTAGATTTCGGCTGGGCCTTGCCACTGCCCGCCATTGCCGAGGTCTGGCGCGAAGGCTGCATCATCCGGTCGGCCATGCTGGACGACATGGCGACGGCGCTTCGGGAAAACCCCGCGCGCAACCTGATGATGGCGCCAAAGTTTGCCGACACCCTGAAAAAAACGCACGGGGCCCTGCGTCAGGTGGTGGCGCAAGCCGCACTGCACGGGATCGCCCTGCCCGCCCTGTCATCGGGACTGGCCTATTTCGATGCGATGCGCACAGCGCGCGGCACGGCTAATATGATTCAGGGACAACGAGATTTCTTTGGCGCGCACGGATTTGCCCGCGTCGACGGGGGCGATGGCCACCACGGGCCGTGGGGCGATTAGCCGTCCGGTTTGCCTCGCCACCCCTGCTTGCGCTATCCTTTTCGGTATTCACTTGGGAAAGGAGAAGGACAATGCGGATAGTAACAACGACGATTGCGGCCAGTGCCTTGCTTGTATCCAGTACGATGGTGCAAGCCGGCGGCTTGTCTGATGAGATCATGGAGGCACCGGTGATCGTCGCAGAAGAGCCGGCACCAGCCGGCTCTTCCATCAACCCGACCTATCTGGTGATCGGTGTGCTGGCGGCCCTGTTGATCGCAGCGGCAGTGAACGAGGATGATGAAGAAGAAAGAGACAACGTCGAGGAACTTGCACTTAGCGACGAGCGCCTGAAGACCGATGTCAGCCAAATCGGAATCGCCGAGAACGGGCTGCCGGTCTATAGTTACCGCTATAAGGGGCATGATGCGCTCTTCTCGGGCGTGATGGCCCAAGACGTGCTGGCTCATACGCCAGAGGCCGTCATCACGCTGCCCGGCGGGTTCTATGCGGTCAACTACGGGATGCTTGGTATCCGCATGGAACGGCTCGACTAGTCTGCCTCCAGGCGGGCTGCACCGGCCCGCCTAGTTAGCCCAATGCATATCCCGCGCCGCGCACGGTACGCACAGGGTCGCTGCCGCCATGTTGGGTCAGCACCTTGCGCAAGCGGCCGACATGAACATCGACAGTACGGGTGTCGACATAGATATCGCGACCCCAGACACGGTCGAGCAGCATATCGCGCGACCAGACGCGCCCCGGCTTTTCCATGAATGTGGACAACAGGCGGAATTCGGTCGGCCCAAGCTTTAACGGGTTGTCGTCGCGTGTCACACGGTGGGTCTCGGCATCCAGCACGATATCGTCGAACGTTAGCACCTGACCGACCGTGGCAGGGCGTACGCGCCGCAGCTGGGTCCGCACGCGGGCCATCAGTTCTGATACAGAATAGGGTTTGACCACATAGTCATCGGCACCAGTTTCCAGACCCCGCACCTTGTCCACCTCTTCGGAACGGGCCGACAGCATGATTATCGGGATGTTGCGGGTGTCAGGCTTGATCTTCAGCCGCCGACAAACCTCGATCCCCGACAGATTGGGCATCATCCAGTCCAGAACGATCACATCTGGCACGTCTTCCTCGACGCAGAGCAAACCTTCTTCCCCGTTTTCAGCACGGGTGACCCGAAAGCCCTCGGCCTCGAGATTATAGGCCAGAACTTCCCTTTGGGCGGCCTCATCTTCAACGATCAAAACATGGGGTTGTTGGGCCATTGGCTTAGCTCGGTTCGCTCACAAATGCTGTTTTATCGCTCTTGGGGCGGGCTTCGTCCGGCATTTCACCAGTGACCTGATAGATCACCTGTTCGGCCATATTGGTGGTCAGATCACCCATGCGCTCGATATTCTTGGCCATGAAATGCAGGTGCATACAGGCGGTGATGTTACGCGGGTCTTCCATCATAAAGGTCAGGAACTCGCGGAACAGCGCGTTGTACATCTGGTCCACTTCCTGATCACGCTGGCGCACGTCCTCGGCCAGATCGGCGTCGCCGCGCAGATAGGCATCCAGCGTGTCTTTCAACATCTGCTCGACCTCGCGGGCCATGCGGCGCAAGGCGGCATCCGACCCGTTCACAGGGTTCATTTCGACCAGAACGCTGGTGCGCTTGGCGATATTCTTGGCGTAGTCGCCGATCCTTTCAAGCGAAGCCGCCAGACGCAACACTGTCAGAACAGACCGCAGGTCCTTGGACACGGGCGCACGCAGAGCGATGGTGCGTGCCGCCTCCTCGTTGATGTGGATTTCCAGCGCATCAATGGCCTTGTCGCCCTCGCGGACTTCGTCGGCCAGTTCCACATCACGGTCGGCAAGGGATTTTGCGGCCTTCAGGATCGCCTCTTCCACGAGACCGCCCATTTTCATGATCAGGGTGGTGATCCCTTCAAGATCACGGTCGTAGGCTGACGAAATATGTTCGTGCATTTTGCTGCTCCTTACCCGATCCGGCCGGAAATATAGCTTTCCGTGCGCGGGTCCTGCGGGTTGGTGAAAATCTTGTCGGTGTCATCGTATTCCACAAGGTTGCCAAGGTGGAAAAATGCGGTTTTCTGGCTGACGCGGGCGGCCTGCTGCATCGAGTGAGTCACGATCACCACCGAAAAGCTCTGGCGCAATTCGTCGATCAGTTCCTCGACCTGCGCGGTGGCAATCGGGTCAAGCGCAGAACAGGGCTCGTCCATCAGCAGAACTTCGGGCGCGGTTGCAATCGCGCGGGCAATGCACAGGCGCTGTTGCTGACCACCCGAAAGACCGGTGCCGGGGGCAGCGAGCCTGTCTTTGGCTTCGTCCCAGAGTGCGGCCTTGCGCAGTGATTTTTCGAAGATCTAGTACAGTTCGGCCTTGTTTCGTGCAAGCCCGTGAATCTTCGGGCCGTAAGCCACGTTGTCGTAGATCGACTTGGGAAACGGGTTGGGTTTCTGGAACACCATGCCCACCTTGGCCCGCAACTGTACCGGATCGACTTTGGGATCATAGATATCCTCGCCATCGATCAGGATATCCCCCATCACGCGGGCAACATCAATTGTGTCATTCATCCGGTTGATACACCGCAAGAAAGTTGACTTACCGCAACCAGACGGCCCGATGAAAGCCGTCACGGTCTTGTCTGCGATCTCGACGCTGACATCCTTGATGGCATGGGTATCGCCATAATAGACTTGTACGCCACGGGCGCTGATCTTGGAATCTTGCATCGTGCTCATCTTTCGGTCCACTGGTATCATATCTTTCATCTCTGGGCTCCTACCAACGGCGCTCGAATTTGCGGCGCAGGATGATCGCGATGATGTTCATGGTCAGCAGGAAAATCAGAAGGATGATAATCCCGCCCCATGCTTTTTCAAAGAAGGCTTCGTCCGACCGTGCAGCCCAGGTGTAGATCTGGGCTGGCATCGCCGAGTTCGGATCAAGCAGACCCGAAGTCAGCCCATCAGGGTATTCGCGTGCAACATAGCCCACCATCCCGATCAGCAAGAGCGGCGCTGTCTCGCCCAGAGCTTGCGCCAGACCGATGATCGTACCCGTCAGAATGCCCGGCATCGCAAGCGGCAGCACATGGTGGAAAACCGACTGCATCTTGGAGGCCCCTACCCCCAATGCAGCATCGCGGATGGAGGGCGGCACGGATTTCAGCGAGGCCCGTGTGGAAATCACGATTGTGGGCAGCGTCATCAGCGTCAGAACCAGCCCGCCTACCAACGGGGCCGACTGCGGCAGATGCGCAAACTGGATGAACACCGCCAGACCAAGGATACCGAACACGATCGACGGCACCGCCGCGAGGTTCGAGATATTCACCTCGATCAGGTCGGTCCAGCGGTTCTTTGGCGCGAACTCCTCAAGATAGATCGACGCGGCAACCCCGATGGGCAGCGACAAAAGCAACACCACAAGCATCATGAAGAACGACCCGATCACCGAGGCCCCGATCCCCGCCCCCCCCGGGTTATCAACGCCGGTGTCGGTGCCGGTGATGAAATTCCAGTCAAAGGCGCTTGCGATGATGCCCGCTTCGACCATCGCGTCGACGACATCAAGGTCGGCCACTTCAAGGAAGCGCCCATCAACAACCATGTCGCGCGTCAATTTACCCTGCAAATAGCGTTCAACGCGGCTCGCGGCAGACAATTCAAAGTCGACGGGTTGCCCGATCTGGTCGGGGTTCTCGCGATAGAAGCTGCGCAGGTTGCCGCCCACTTTTCCCATCAGGCGCTCGATCGTATCACCATCAAAGGCCACATCCAGCCCGTCCTGTTGCAAGGCATCGGTGATGTAATCGACAAAAATCTCGGTATAGGCCGCCGTCTTGAGCATCTTGCTTTCGGCTTCGTCGAATTGCTCCTGCGTCAATGTAAATTCGACATTCACGACAGTATGCGTGAAGGCGGGAATGCCATTGCGCAAGATCGAAAACGTCAGGAAGATCAGAAAGGCGAGACCAAAGGTGATCGCGACAACACCGTACATCTTGAAACGCGCCTCGGCTGCGTTCCGTTTTTTCATCAGCGGACTTTCCGTCAGCAGCGACGTGTGGGCCACAGGAGCAGGCGATCTCTCGGGCATATTTGATGTGACGTCGGTCATTCGTACTGCTCCCGGTACTTGCGGACGATATAGAGGGCGAAGATATTCAGCGCGAGTGTCACGACAAACAGGCTGATCCCGAGGGCAAAGGCCACCAAAGCCACAGGTGAAGAAAAGTCGCTGTCACCTGTCAACTGGCTGACAATCTTGGCCGTAACAGTTGTCATCGCGTCAAAGGGGTTCAGTGACAGGCGTGCCGCAGCACCCGCCCCCAACACCACGATCATCGTTTCGCCAATCGCGCGTGAGGCCGCAAGCAGGATCGCCCCCACAATCCCGGGCAATGCCGCGGGAATGATGACCTGACGCACTGTTTCGGAATGGGTCGCGCCAAGGCCAAGCGAGCCGTCACGCATTGCCTGTGGCACCGCATTGATAATGTCATCGGACAAAGAACTGACAAAGGGGATCAGCATCATCCCCATGACAAGCCCCGCCGTCATCACGGCTGTCCCGCCGGACATCCAGCTCACGCCCAGAAGCCCGCCTTCGCCAAAAACATCGACCAGAAGCGGCCCCACTGTCAGCAGTGCAAACAGACCGTAAACGATCGTCGGAATACCAGCCAGAACCTCCAGCATCGGCTTCGCCACCGAGCGAACCGATTTTGACGCATACTCAGACAGGTAGATTGCCGCGAAGAGGCCGATTGGCACCGCCACCAGAAGGGCGATGACCGAGATATAAAGCGTGCCCCACAGCAGCGGCAGAATGCCCAGCTCGGACGATCCACCCCGCCCCGAGAAACTGGGCGACCAGTTGAGGCCAAAGAAGAAGTCGGTGATCGGGTAAAGCTTGAAAAACTCGTAGGTGTTGAAGATCAGCGACAAGACAATACCGACCGTCGTCAGGATCGCGATTGACGCTGCGAGGATCAGCACAAGCAGAACGCCCCTCTCAACAACATTCCGCGCCCGATAATCCCGTGTGATCAGCCGCCATGACAACGCCAGGCCCGCAACCGAAATTGCAAGGACAACAACTGTCTTCAGCCAGTTGCCCGTTGTCGCCATTGCGCGATAGCGCTGTGCGGCGGTGAATGTCTCTGCGGTAACACCCGACCCCAAGGCCACACCCACACCGGCCAGTCGCTCGCGCAAGTCCGCAAAGTCGGCACGCGCATCGCTGGCCATTGCCTCGGTCATGGCGCCTTCGGCGACCGCCACACCAAGCCCCTCGGCGACGCGGCGGACATCCGACATGACCAAACCCAGCGAACTGCCTTCGGCAATTGCCTGCTGGTCGATTGTGCCGGACACGGAGGTGTTGATGATCAGTGGCTGGGCCACAAGCCAGACAAACAAGGCAATCGCCGCAGGGACGACCGCGTTCAGACCTGTGTTCGCACCATAGTAAACCGGTAGGGAATGCAGATTGCGGCGATCACCATCTGCTGCTGCCATCGCCCGCGCACGCCCTGCAAAAAAGCCAAGAACGCCCAGCCCCAAAATGACCAGCAGGATCAGTGTGTTCGACATTGCGCGCCCCCTTGCAGCCCCTTATCGGCATGCCCCCTTTTTGGGGCTTTGAACACCGCATAATAGCAAGAATAGTAGAAAGAAAGGAGTTGATCGGTCCCGGTCGATGCCGGGACCGATCAGAGCCGGATGGCTCTTAGTTCATGGTTACGTTTTCCATGACCATCTTCTGGGTTTCCGCCAGCTCGGGATCAGATACCAGACCGTAGGCCGCCAAAGGACCGTCAGGACCGGCGACTTCGTCAGAGATGAAGAAGTCAGCGTATTCCTGCAGGCCGGGGATCACGCCGATATGCGCGGCCTTGATGTAGAAATACAGCGGGCGCGACACAGGGTAGACGCCCTCTGCGATTGTCTGTGTTGTTGGCTCAACGCCAGACATTGTTGCGACTTTCAGCTTGTCTGTGTTGTTCTCATAAAACGCCAGACCAAACACGCCGATGCCGTTGGTGTTGGCGTCGATACGCGCCAGTGTTTCTGTGTAGTCGCCGTCGATATCGACAGAACGGCCATCAGTGCGCACCGCCAGGCATGCATCTTCAGCGTCGTCTTCGGACATGCCGCCTGCGATCATCGCGTCGAAAGCGCCTGTGGCTTCACAACCGGCAGCAACGACCTTTTCTTCAAACACTTCGCGCGTGCCGTGCTTTGTGCCGGGAATGAACGCCAGAATCTCAACATCAGGCAGATCAGCGTTGAAGTCGGACCACTTTGTGTGCGGGTTGTCGACCAGCGCACCGTCAACCATGACCTTCGGGGCCAGAGCGTTGAAGATGTCGGAAGGTTCGAACGCCGTGAATGCGGGACCATCGGCCTGCGACGCGAAAACGATGCCGTCATAGCCGATGCGGACTTCGATGATGTCGGTTACACCGGCTTCGGCGCAAGCGGCAATTTCAGAGTCGCGGATCGCACGGGATGCGTTTGCGATATCGATGGTGTTTTCACCAACGCCTTCGCAGAAGCGCTTGAGACCGGCGGAAGAGCCGCCGGATTCAACGACGGGTGCGGGAAAGTCAAAGTTGTCGCCAAAAGCTTCTGCAACGATGGAGGCGTAAGGCAGCACCGTCGAAGAACCGGCAACTTGCACGTTATCACGTGCAAAAGACGTAGTGGCAGTAAGGGCAATGGCCGCGGTTGTCGCGGTCAGTTTCATGATCGACATCAAATCACTCCTGTCAGTCAAACACAGGTGGCGCGCGAGCCGCCCCACCATTGCGGCCCGTCTAGGCAACCCGCCCGAAGCTTTTGTGACACTTATGTAAAAGTTTTATGACAGCGCCCTTTTTTATGGCGTATCTTGTGACAGCGCGTTGTGTCAGACAGGGCCGGTCGGCAGAAAGACGGAAACGGTTGTTCCCTGCCCCTCTTCGCTTGTGATCAGCAGCCGGCCCCGATGCCTGTTGATGATGTGCTTTACAATCGCCAGACCCAGACCGGTTCCGCCCACTTCACGCGACCTGTGATTGTCAACGCGGTAGAACCGTTCGGTCAATCGGGCAATGTGATGCTCGGCGATGCCATCACCCTTGTCCGAAACAGTGACTTCCACCGCTTCGCCCCGCAACCGTTGGTGCATTGCGCGCGGCATCAGACGGACCGCAACTTCGCCGCCCGATGCGCCGTATTTGATCGCGTTTTCGACAAGGTTGGTAAAGACCTGCACCAGTTGACCGGCATCCCCCGGGACCATTTCATCCGACCCCACAAGATCCAGCGCCACAGTGACACCCGCAGCACTGGCCTGCGGTTCCAGCCCTTTGATCACAGACGACAGCAATGCGCCTAGGTCGACATGCTCGCGCGGGCGCACGCGTTCGTCTTCTTCCACACGGCTGAGCGACATCAGATCATCCACTAGCCGTGTCATCCGGTTTGCCTCATGTGCCATGATCCCCAGAAACCGGTCACGCGCGACAGGATCATCTTTGGCGGCGCCGCTGAGCGTTTCGATGAAGCCCAACAACGCCGTCAATGGCGTCCGCAATTCATGGCTCACATTGGCCACAAAATCGCGGCGCATCTGGCTGGCCTCTTCTGCCGCCGTCTGGTCTTCGAATGTCAGCAGGATATCTTCGTCCGCTGCTGCAACAGTCACCCTGTAGACCGTGTCTTTCGGACCATTCCGGCCGGTATAGCGCGTGACACGCGGTTCCAGGGTGTTGCGGGTCTCTGCGATTGCCGCAACAATTGCCGGTTGCCGCAGCGCTGTGATGTAATGCTTGCCAATCAGCTCTGTCCCGAGGATTGCATCAACCTGCCCGTTGGCCGCGCGCACCCTTTCATCCGGCCCGATCAGCAGGACAGGCAGCGGGAAGGCACTGATGACGGACGGCATTTGATCTGCGCTCATGCGACGTGCTTATGCCTTTTGATTGATCAGGAAAAGCCTGAGACAAATTGCCTCGGGAAAATTGCCACCATTTTTTCACAAAAAAGTTGCGACAGGGGATTACGCGTCTAACGTGTATCCCGTTAATAAGTCGTATTTTGTATTCGGGTTTTATGATGGTGAACAAAAGTGACTGATATGTATGGAAGATTTGTCGCGTAGGCACGACGCGCAAGCGTATGTGACCCCGGATGCCGGCACAGATGATCGAATCATGGTGATTGGCAATATTGCCCGCTGGAGCGCTGAGGGTCGCGCAACAATCCCTTCTGGCCACGTCCAGTTCAGCGAATTGGGCGAATTGACGTCAGCCATGTTTGATACGGCCGCGCCAGCCATCATCCTGTCACCCCTGATGGGCGATGATTTCGATGTGATGGATGTTGCCGAACGGCTTTCTGATCTTGGCTTCCAAGGTCGCTACCGCGTGATCACACAGGCCCTGCCTGACGTCGACATGATCCGCAGCGAAGTACGTGCTCTGGCACCTGATCTGGACTTTGATCTTCTGATGATACCACCCAAAGACAGCGCGGGCTGACCTAGAGCGGCCTCAGATCGCGTCTGAATCGCGCTGCGTTCTCCTGATAATGAAGTGCCGAGGCCCGCAGCATCTCAATGGCTTGCTGATCAAGTGTGCGCACGATCTTGCCGGGCGCACCCATCACCAAAGAGCCATCGGGAATGACCTTGCCTTCGGTGATCAGCGCACCGGCCCCGACCAGGCAGTTCTTGCCGATGACAGCACCGTTCAAGACAGTGGCTCCCATGCCGATCAGGGAATTTTCCCCGATCACACAGCCATGCAACATCGCCTTGTGACCTATCGTACACCCTGCCCCGATGGTGAGCGGATAGCCCATATCGGTATGCATCACGCAGTTTTCCTGCACGTTGCTGCCCACGCCCACGGTGATACGCTCATTGTCACCGCGCAGGGTGCAGCCGAACCAGACCGACGCATGCGCCGCGAGCACAATGTCGCCTACCACATGGCAACCGGGGGCAACCCACGCAGTTTCGTCTACTTGGGGGGTGATGTCGCCAAGGGCGTAAAGGCTCATGTCCGGTCTCCAAATTCTGTTTGCAGGCTCCGCACATGATCGACAAGGTCGGGCTGCTGCGACCGACGCAGGCGTTCCGCGCTGATGATGGTCTTGAGCTGCTGTTCTGTGGCATCCAGATCATCGTTCACCAAGACATAGTCATAACCGTCCCAATGGCTGATTTCATCCCAGCTCTTTTGCATCCGTCCTTCGATCACATCCGGTGCATCCTGCCCGCGGCTGACCAAACGGCGGTGCAGTTCTGTGATCGAGGGCGGCAGGATAAAGATCGACAGGACATGTTCCTGTAGGGCCGAGTTGCTGATCTGCTGGGCGCCCTGCCAGTCGATGTCGAACAGGACATCGCGTCCGCTCTCGATGGCTGCCTGCACGGGCGCTTTGGGTGAACCATAATAGTTCCCGAAGACCCGCGCATGTTCCAGCATTCCCCCTCGGGCGACCTGCTGCTGGAATTCGGCGACCGATACAAAATAATAATCCCGCCCGTTCACTTCCCCTTCTCGCGGGGCACGCGTTGTGGCCGAAACCGAGAACTGCAGTGTTTCATCCCATACGCGCAAGCGTTTGGCCAATGTGGATTTCCCCGCCCCCGATGGCGATGACAAAATGATCAAGAGGCCGCGTCGGGACATTGGTTACTCCATATTCTGAATTTGTTCGCGCATCTGGTCGATCACTGCCTTGAGGTCAAGCCCGATGGCTGTCAACGCGGGGGCCTGCGCCTTGGCACACAGCGTATTTGCCTCGCGGTTGAATTCCTGCGCCAGAAAATCCAGTTTCCGGCCCGCAGGCTTGTTTTCACCCAAGAGCCCGCGCGCTGCCACGACATGCGCCCGCAAACGGTCAATCTCTTCTGTGACGTCCGTTTTTACGGCAAGCAGCGCCAGTTCCTGAGCGACCCGCCCGTCGTCAATATCGCTGACGTCTTCCATGACACGGCGCAGGGCCGCTGTCAGGTTGTCCCGCACTTGGGGTGCACGGGCTTGCGCCGCAGTTGCCGCTGCCTCGGTCAGCTGGGCGATCTGGTCAAGCTGATCTGCAACCACCCGTTCCAGAGCGGCGCCTTCATGCGCGCGCATCGCCACGAAGTCCGCCAGCAACGGCCCGACATCGGCGATCAGTGCCTCCGCAAGCGCGGCCGTGTCTTCCTCGGATTTTGCCACGATCAGCACGCCGCGCTGTGCCAGGACATCCGCCGCAGTGGGCTGGCCCAGGGTCACACCCATTGCAAAGGCACGTTCCTGCACCAGATCAAGCGCCTTGAGAACCTCATCCAGATAGGCTTCATCAACAGCAAGTGCGCCGCCGGTCTCTTCGCGGCTCAGGCGCAGATTCACGGTCACATTGCCCCGTGACAAGGCTTGGGTCAGCGCCTCTCGCAGCGCGGGCTCCAGCCCCTCGATACCCTCTGGCAGACGCAAACGCAGGTCCAGACCGCGTGCGTTGACGCCGCGCATTTCCCAACTCCACGAGACCGGGCCCAATGCGCCCGTGCGGCTTGCAAATGCTGTCATGGAAAGGGTCATAGGGTCGGGCCGCCTTTGTTTTATTGCATGTGCACCTAATGCCAATCGGCCATGCGGAGCAAGAGGGTGCCGGACAGCCAATCCGTTAACCATTTAACTCTTTGTTAAATGGTTAACGGCAAAAACCTTAGTATGCACTGTGTTGTTGTTAAACAGTGGGTCCCGCGTTGGGGCCAGAGACCGAGGTAGCGAGTATGGATATCGACGATCAATCAAAGGAACGCCGCTTTGCGCAGATGCCGGGGCACGATGACCCGATCCTGCATAGTCTGGAACGCTACTGGCACAGCCTTCGCCATGCCAAGCGGCTGCCGGCACGGACCGACATCGCCCCCAGCAAGATCGATCAGGCCCTGCCGCATGCGTTTATCCTGCAACGTGTCGCACCCGGCACAGCGCGCTTTCGCGTCGCAGGGCAGCGCCTTTATGATCTGCTGAAGATGGACGCACGCGGGATGCCTCTTGGTACGCTGTTTCTGCCCGAAGCGCGGGCACAGGCGCAGCAGCTCCTTGAGGCAGCTTTCGCGGGACCTGCGATTGTCAGCATCCCCCTTGTCTCGCCCGGATCGTTGTTGCGCCCTTCGCTGAACGGCACGATGCTGCTTTTGCCACTTCGGGACCGCGCCAACGATGCAACGCGAATGCTGGGCGCTTTGGTCACAGATCAGGATGGTGGCGCGCGGCCCCGGCGCTTTCTGATCCCGCAGGGTGCGCGCATTCGCCATGAGCCCGTCGGCGTCGGACTGGCTGCCGCACAGCTGATCCCGCGTACACCAGCAAAAAGGCCGGACGCAGAACGCCCGGCCCTTAAAATCGTCGTCAATAACGGCTGATCAGCCCGCCTTGGCCTGCGCGATCGTATCACGGCGCGCAGAAAGCTCTTCGGCGACAAGGAACGCAAGCTCCAACGACTGCGATGCATTCAGACGGGGATCACAAGCCGTGTGATAGCGGCTGGACAGATCCTCATCGGTCACCGCGCGGACACCGCCGGTGCATTCGGTCACGTCTTTGCCGGTCATCTCGAAATGCACACCACCTGGCACGGTGCCTTCGGCATTGTGGATCGCGAAGAATTCCTTCACTTCGCGCAGCACGCTTTCGAATGGACGCGTCTTGTAGCCTGTCGACGACTTGATCGTATTGCCGTGCATCGCGTCGCAGGTCCAGACCACCTTGGCCCCTTCTTCTTCGACGGCCTTGATCAGACGTGGCAGATGTTCACCCACAGACCCTGCCCCAAAACGCGCGATCAAGGTCAGACGACCCGCCTCGTTCTCGGGGTTCAGCGACGCCATCAGCGCCTTGAGGTGGCCTGTTGTCATGCTTGGGCCGCACTTGAGACCGATCGGGTTCTGTACACCTTTGCAGAATTCGACATGCGCACCGTCAGGCTGGCGCGTGCGGTCACCGATCCAGATCATGTGGCCGGATCCGGCAAGCCACTTGCCAGAGGTCGAATCCAGACGGCAAAGCGCCTCTTCGTATTCCAGCAGCAAGGCTTCGTGACTGGTGTAGAAATCCACGGTCTGCAGTTCGTGGTTCGTTTCCGTCGTCAGCCCTGCGGCTTCCATGAAATCAAGCGTATCACTGATGCGCGACGCCATGTCGCTGTATTTGGCGACTTCGTTGCTGTCGGTGAAACCGAGGGTCCATTTGTGCACTTCATGCACGTTGGCAAAACCACCGGTCGAGAACGCACGCAGCAGGTTCAGTGTCGCGGCGGCTTGCAGGTAGGCCTGCAACATCCGCTCGGGGTCCGGCACGCGGCTGGCTGCGGTAAAGTCGAACCCGTTGATGATGTCACCACGGTAGCTGGGCAGTTCAACGCCATTCACTGTTTCGGTCGGCGCCGAGCGCGGCTTGGCCATCTGGCCCGCCATACGGCCCACTTTGACAACCGGCACTTTCGCACCATAGGTCAGAACCATGGCCATTTGCAGCATGACCTTGAAAGTGTCGCGGATACTATCGGCCGAAAACTCGGCAAAGCTCTCGGCACAGTCCCCGCCCTGCAACAAAAAGGCATCACCGCGGCTGACCGCGGCAAGCTCGTTCTTAAGGTTGCGGACTTCACCGGCAAAAACCAGTGGCGGATAGCTTGCAAGACGACCTTCAACAGCGCTGAGCGCGGCTGCATCGGTATACTCAGGCATCTGGATCCGGGGCTTTTTGCGCCAGTCAGATTTTTGCCAGTCAGTCATTGTCTTGCTCCATTTAGCGGTCGGTTAGCGATATCAGGCCTTGCGTATAGCGCGCGGTTCACGGCGCGCCAATGGGAAAATCACGAAGTTTTGCGGCGCCAAACCTCTGTCGCGGGGTGACATTAGCTCTTGTCGCCAGCTTTCAAACCTGATGATGTCTTCGTCGCAATACAAGACCACGGAAAGCCGCGATGTCGATCGAACCCCAGATTGTTGAAGTTGACCACACAGGCAAGCCCCGCCGGTTTGTGTTTGTGCTGATGGAAAACTTCACCATGTTGTGCTTTGCGGCGGCCGTTGAGAGCCTGCGCATCGCCAACCGGACTGCGGGCAAAGAACTCTATTCCTGGATGATCCTGAGCGAAGACGGGCAGGAAGCATCATGTTCGAATGGCTGCGTCTTCCGTGTCGACGGCGATCTTGATGAGCTTGAGCGCGACGACACAATCATGCTGTGTGGCGGCATCGACGTCCAGAAGGCGACAACCAAACGTATCCTGAACTGGATCCGCCGCGAATCGCGGCGCGGTGTCACCGTCGCTGGGCTCTGCACCGCCGGATACACAATGGCAAAGGCGGGTTTGCTGGATGGCAAGAAGGCGACGATCCACTGGGAAAACCAGGATAGTTTTGCCGAGGAATTTGAAGAGGTCGAGCTGACCAAATCGGTCTTTGTCGTTGACGGCAAACGCATGACCACCGCAGGAGGCACCGCCTCGATCGACCTGATGATCAAGCTGATCGCCGATGACCATGGCGAGGATCTGGCCAATGCGGTGGCCGATTTGCTGATCTATTCGTCCATCCGCACCGATCAGGATACGCAGCGTCTGTCGATCCCGACACGGATCGGGGTCCGTCACCCCAAGCTCAGCCGCGTCATCCAGATGATGGAACAAAACATCGAAGACCCCATCAGCCCCGCCATACTGGCCAAGGACGTCGGCATGTCGACGCGGCAGCTGGAACGGTTGTTCCGGCGCTATCTCTCGCGCAGCCCCAAACGGTATTATATGGAATTGCGCCTGCAAAAGGCGCGCAACCTGTTGATGCAGACAGATATGACTGTGATCAACGTCGCACTGGCCTGCGGTTTTGCCTCGCCTTCGCATTTCTCCAAATGCTACCGGTCACATTACGACACGACGCCCTACCGTGAACGCGGCAGCCACGCGGCGCGGCTGTCGGTCTGACCGGACGCAATGGTCCTCGGCTTTCTCAGGAAACTTCTTTTGGTTGTGGCCGGTGTGACGCTTGGTCTGGGGGCCTATGCCGAATTCACCGCCGACACCGAGCTACGCCTGACCGTGCTGAGCATTCTTGCCGTTCTGGTGGCGGCGGCCTATGCGCTTGGTCTGTTTCGGCGTCGCCCAAAGGAGCCGCCACGCCCGAAAAAGCCTGCGATCGCGACCGCTGAGGCAGCACAGACCGTCACACCACCACCCGTACCACAAGAAGAACAAGGTCCCGAGGCTGACCAAAGTCACAGCGATGACGATGAACTCTATATCGTCTTTGCGCGCCTTGCGGGCTGCAAGACGGGTGACGCCTTCCGCGCCAAGGTTGACCAGATCGTTGCCGACAACAGGTTGGCCCCTTTGTCACCTGACGACATTACACGGCTTGCCCATGAAATCGACCGCCGCGATTTGCGCGGCAAGTCATTTGTGCGCACACCCGGCATCGCGCTGGTCCGCTTGCAGCGTTTCGATCTGGATGTGGAATTCGGGGGAACAAGCTGGTTAGGCGGACTACCGACCCTTGCTGACACCCCATGGCCTAGGGATGAGGCCGGCCGCGCCATGCATCATCTGGCGCAAATCGATCTAGGAACCATCCCTGACCCGATGCTGCCCAAGGGAATGCCCACAACCGGTGCCATGGCCTTTTTTCTGACCACCACGGGTGACGGTCCCTATCGAGGTAAGGTCATTTATCTGCCGCGCATCGGGAATATGGCAACAGAACCGCCCGAGGATCTTGCCCCGATCTATGACGGTCCCGCATGGGGGCAGCATGTGAAAGGGTATTCACGTGACAACGCGCCCGACACGTTCCCGCGCTGGCCGGTCGAGTTTGTCCTGCTTCCGATGGCGGACCAGAACAAGGACGATGACGCGCAGGAAAGGATGGCCGATCTTCTGCCCCATCAGGCTTCCGGTCCGCTCTCTGCGATGAATTACCAAGGCACCCTGCCCGATTTTGCGCAGCCGTTTTTCTGGGACACAGCGCACCGCTTTACAATGTCGGTCCGCTTGGCACGGGACGATCTTCCGCAGACGATCGCGCAAGCCGAAAAGCGGGTTCAAGAGCATGGTGCCAGTTGCCAGCCGGCGCTTGAGACACTGCGGACTGATGCGGACGCCTTTTCACAATTTGTCGATGAGGTCAGCATCTGGGCCGTGGCAAACGGCCCGTGGGACCGCATGACCCAGAACGATGTGGCAGCGTTGACCCACTATTTTTCGCAGGTGGGCGACATAGGCGGGCCAAACGCGCGGTTCCGGCCGTTCTACCAGTTTACCCAAGGCGAACTGCACAGCATCGAAGAAACCACAACCGCCACACTTGTTGCAGCGGCCAACGAAAGTCCCGAGGTTTTTGCCCGGCTCCCCTTCGAAGTCCGCGACGATATCGACTCAAAATACCGCATCGCCACCAAGGGGCGCTGGCATCAGATGTTCGGCCTAGGCACCAAGATGAAATCCGCCAGGTCGCACCACACATACCATCACCTTCTGCTGCAATTGCACTCTGACCAGTTGGTCAACTGGATGTGGGGTAGCGGGGGCGTGGTGCAGTTCTGGATCACCGAGGATGACCTTATGGCCCAGAACTGGGACGCAGTCGACGTGACCGTGGAAAGCGACTGAACCCTTCTACAGTCCGATTGCCTGACCAGATGCCCCTGAAAGGGACATTGACCTCGCGTTCCGACTTTCATTTTGGAAACAGCCTGCTAGATTGGCGTGCAGGATAAAAATATCCAACTTGGGAGAAAGATATGAAAAACCTACTTTTGGCGACATCTGCGGTCGCTATGATGGCTGGCAGCGCCTATGCGGCAGGACACGCCGAGGAAGTGAAGATCGGCGTTGTGCTTGGCTTCACGGGCCCGCTTGAATCCATCACACCCGCCATGGGTGCCGGCGCAGAGCTTGCCATGCAGGAAGTCACTGAAAGCGGTGCGCTGCTGGGCGGTGCGACCGTCACATCTGTGCGCGGTGACAGCACATGTATCGACGCAGGCGCCGCAACAGCCGCAGCCGAGCGTCTGGTCACCTCCGACGCTGTCGACGCGATTATGGGCGCTGACTGTTCCGGTGTGACAGGTGCGATCCTGCAGAACGTGGCGCGTCCGAACGGGGTTGTGATGATTTCACCATCCGCCACCTCCCCCGGTCTGTCGACCGCCGAGGACGACGGTCTGTTCTTCCGCACAGCACCATCTGACGCCCGTCAGGGTGTGATCATCACAGAAATCCTGCAGGACCGTGGTGTCAGCGAAGTGGCCCTGACATACACCAACAACGACTACGGCAAGGGTCTGGCCGACGCATTCCAAGCTGCTTTCGAAGAAGCTGGCGGCACAGTCACAATCTCTGCCGCCCATGAAGACGGCAAAGCAGACTATTCTGCCGAGGTCGGCGCACTGGCCTCTGCCGGTGGTGAAGTGCTGGTTGTTGCAGGCTATGTTGACCAAGGTGGGTCCGGCATCATCCGCTCATCACTGGACACAGGCGCGTTTGACACATTCTACCTGCCAGACGGCATGGTTGGTGCCGTGCTGAACGACAACTTCGGTTCCGAACTGAACGGCTCTTTCGGCGCATACCCCGGGACCGACAACGCCGGTGCGGGCATGTTTGTTGAACTGGCCGCTGCTGCGGGCTTTGACGGCACAGGCGCGTTCGCCCCTGAATCCTATGATGCTGCGGCCCTGATCATGCTTGCGATGCAGGCTGCGGGATCAAAAGACTCCGCCGACTTCAAGGATCACGTGTTTGACGTGGCCAACGCACCCGGCGTGGAAATCCTGCCTGGTGAACTGGCCAAGGGCCTTGAGTTGATCGCGGCTGGCGAAGACATCGACTATGTCGGTGCATCAGCGGTAGAACTGATCGGACCCGGCGAATCTGCTGGCAACTATCAGGAAATCGAATTCGCCGACGGCGTCTATTCGACAATCAACTACCGTTAATCGGGTCGGTTGAACACAGAACGGCGCGGGTCATGCCCGCGCCGTTTTACAAAACAAGACACGCCCAAAGACGTGCGCAAGGGGATGCTGAATGATCGTCGTTGAAGATGTGGTCAAGACCTTTGGTGGCTTTCGCGCCGTAGACGGGGCAACGATGACCATCGAAGAAGGCACAATCACCGGGCTGATTGGCCCGAATGGCGCCGGAAAGACAACCCTTTTCAATGTGATCGCTGGCGTTCTTAAACCGACCTCCGGACGCGTGACGATGAAAGGCGAGGATATCACCGGCCTGCCCCCGCACGAGTTGTTCCACAAAGGGCTGCTGCGTACCTTCCAGATCGCGCATGAATTTTCGTCGATGACGGTGCGCGAGAACCTGATGATGGTTCCCGGCGGGCAATCGGGCGAGGCGCTGTGGAACACGTGGTTCGGACGCAAGCGCATTGCCAACGAAGAACGGGCCTTGCTGGCAAAGGCCGACGAGGTGATCGAATTCCTGACCATTGACCACCTGAAAGAGGAAAAGGCAGGGAACCTGTCCGGCGGTCAGAAAAAGCTGCTGGAACTGGGGCGCACCATGATGGTCGACGCCAAGATCGTTTTTCTGGACGAGGTCGGCGCAGGCGTGAACCGGACCCTGCTGAACACGATCGGCGACGCCATCATCCGGCTGAATCAGGAACGCAACTATACATTCGTCGTGATCGAACACGACATGGATTTCATTGGCCGCCTTTGCGATCCGGTGATCTGCATGGCCGAGGGCCACGTTCTGGCCGAAGGGACCTTGGAAGAAATCAAGGCCAACGAACAGGTGATCGAGGCCTACCTCGGCACCGGGTTGAAAAACAAAGATAAGGTAAGTGCGACATGAAATTCCTGCTGACCATCCTTCTGGGGGCCGTTCTGGGCTCTGCTGCCACCTTTTACTACATCTACCTCTATCACGCTGACGGGACCGAGCAGGCGCTGATGCGCGATACGCTTTTGACCTATGCGCCATTCCTTGAAGAGTACATCACCCCGTGAGCGATAACCCCTACCAGAACGACCGTGGCAACAAAGACCGGTCCATCACCAAAGAAGGTGGCGGCACACTGACCTCGGTCAGCAACAAAGTGCGCCACAGTACCGCCCACGCAGGCGAGCCCTTTCTGATCGGTGACACCATGACGGGCGGCTATGGCAAAGGCCCCGATATCCTGCATTCGTGCACGATTGCCGCCGAGAAAGGCGAAATCGCCGTGATTGTCGGGCCCAATGGCGCAGGCAAATCGACGGCAATGAAAGCGGTCTTCGGCATGTTGAATGTCAATCAGGGCGCAGTCAGGCTGGATGGCGAGGACATCACACATCTTTCTCCGCAACAGCGGGTTGTGAAGGGCATGGGCTTTGTGCCGCAGACCTCGAACATCTTCACCTCGATGACTGTCGAAGAAAACCTTGAGATGGGTGCTTTCATCCGCCGCGACGATTTCAGCGATACAATGGCACAGGTCTATGACCTGTTCCCGATCCTCAAGGAAAAGCGCAATCAGGCAGCGGGCGAGCTTTCCGGCGGCCAGCGCCAACAAGTCGCCGTGGGTCGCGCACTGATGACGCAGCCCAAGGTACTGATGCTGGACGAGCCGACGGCAGGTGTTTCCCCCATCGTGATGGACGAGTTGTTCGACCGGATCATCGAGGTGGCCCGCACCGGCATTCCAATCCTGATGGTCGAACAAAACGCACGCCAAGCGCTTGAAATTGCAGACAAAGCCTATGTTCTGGTGCAGGGGCGCAACGCCCACACAGGCACAGGAAAAGAACTGCTCGCCGACCCCGAGGTCCGGCGGAGTTTCCTGGGCGGATGAAGATGCCTGCCCTTCTCTGCGCCGCAATGGCAGCCCCTGCTATGGCCGAGGTCGTATCCTGCGACCTTTCGGGGCTTCCTGTGCGTTTCGAAATTGACCTGTCACAATTCGCTCCCGCGCTTGATCCTGACGAACCGACCCGTCGCCGTGTCACGAACGTGCAGATGGGGGATGCGCAATTCCCCGCAGAGCCGATCATCATGGGCGATGTCCGTGGCTTCTGGGCCGAAGGACAGGGCGGTTCCGACATGCTGATGGTCATGCAGGGCGATGGCGCGGCGGTCTATGCCAACGCGGGCGCTGGCGACCGGCTGACAGGCACCTGCGAGGTCCTGCAATGAACAAACGACTGAATTCCAAGGGTGAACTCTGAAATGGACTTTCTAAATGCCATCGTCGCACTTGCGAACTTTGTGATCGTGCCGGGCCTTGCCTATGGCG
>CAZTKF010000044.1:0-8450 GCA_964614205.1 uncultured Loktanella sp.
GGCCGCCCTGACCAAAGGCCGCGACGGGCGCGAGATGACCGAGATCGGCTTTCTGCAAGACGCGGGCGCCGTGGCTTTTACCGATTGTGACCGGGTCGTCACAAACACCAAAGTGTTCAGCCGTGCATTGACCTATGCACGGTCATTGGATGCGCTGGTTATCGGGCATGTGCAAGAACCGGGACTGTCCGAGGGTGCGGCGGTCACGTCAGGAAAATTCGCCTCTCTGCGGGGTCTGCCCGGTGTCAGCCCGATGGCAGAACGCATGGGCCTAGACCGCGACATCAGCCTGCTGGAGATGACAGGCGCGCGCTATCATGTAGACCAGATCACGACCGCCCGCGCCCTGCCTGCGCTGGAACGGGCCAAGCGAAACGGGTTGCAGATCACTGCGGGTATCGGCGTACACCACCTGACCTTGAACGAACTTGACGTAGCCGACTACCGGACATTCTTCAAACTCAAGCCACCCCTGCGCAGCGAGGAAGACCGCGTGGCCGTGGTACAGGCCGTCGCCGAAGGCCTGATCGATATCATCAGTTCGATGCACACACCGCAAGACGAAGAAAGCAAACGACTGCCCTTTGAGGAAGCCGCCAGCGGTGCCGTCGGACTGGAAACACTGCTGCCTGCCGCCCTACGCCTCTATCACGCCGAAATGATTGACCTGCCACGCCTGTTCCGCGCCATGTCTCTGAACCCTGCGCGTCTGTTGGGCCTTGACGCCGGGCGATTGCAACCGGGCGCCCCCGCCGACCTGATCCTCTTCGATCCTGATGCCCCCTTCCAACTGGACCGCGCCGCACTCTTGTCAAAGTCAAAGAATACACCCTTCGACGGCGCGCGTCTGCAAGGCCGCGTCCTTGGCACATGGGTCGATGGAAAACGCATCTGGGAGAAATCATAATGCCCGATTTTGAAAGCACATATGCCGCTCTGCTGCTCTGGGCGGTCTTGGGCTATCTTGCGGGTTCGATCCCCAGCGGCATGATCCTTGCGCGGGTCATGAACCTAGGCAATCTGCGTGAAATTGGCTCGGGCAATATCGGGGCGACCAATGTCTTGCGGACCGGCAACAAGAAAGCCGCAGCACTGACCCTGATATTCGATGCAGCAAAGGGCGCGATTATCGTACTCGCGGCACGGGAACTTGCCGCCGAAGATGCCGCGCAACTGGGCGCATTGATGGCGTTTCTGGGCCATTGCTTTCCTGTCTGGCTCCGGTTCAAGGGCGGAAAAGGGGTGGCGACCTATTTCGGTATCCTGCTGGCGGTCTCTTGGCATATCGGCCTGATAGCCTGCGCCATCTGGCTTCTGGTGGCTATAGTTTCACGTTATTCGTCATTGGCTGCTCTGGTCACGGCAGGCTGGATTCCTCTTGTGGTCGGATTCATGACGCTTGGCGAAATGTTCTTTCTTTCAGCCGCACTCTGTCTGCTGATCTACATCCGGCATTGGGGCAACATCCAGCGTCTGCGCAAAGGGACCGAAACCAAGATCGGGGCCAAGTCCAGAGCCTAGTAACTGTACTCTGCATAGATCCGTTTCAGGTCGCCGTTCCAGTCACCATAGTAGTGATCCAGCAATTCATCCGCTGGTGTTTTGCCCGTTTCGATGGATTCCTTCAGCGCGTTCAGGAAATGCGTCTCATCAGGCACCAGCCCGCCCGCCCCCGGCATGGCGCGCGACTTTAACCCGGCCTCTGATATCGCAACCGTTTCTCGGGCAAGGTCATGCATGTTGATGCCATCGACCTGCGCCTGAAGACCATCGACCGATGCCGCGACGCGCAAAGCCTCGCGCTGTTCGGCAGTCCAACCTTTGCAAAGGTCCCATGCGGCATCAAGGGCGGTCTGATCATACATCAACCCCGTCCAGAATGCAGGCAGGGCGCACAGACGCCGCCATGGGCCACCATCCGCGCCGCGCATCTCAATGAATTGCTTAACCCGCGCTTCGGGGAACACGGTGGTCAGATGGTCCGCCCAGTCCGACAAAAGCGGCTTTTCACCGGGCAGGGCAGGCAATTCACCTTTCAGGAAGTCCCGGAACGACATGCCGAGCGCGTCAATATATTTGCCATCGCGGTAGACAAAATACATTGGTACATCCAGCACCCACTGGACCCATGCTTCGAACCCGAAACCGTCTTCAAAAACAAAAGGCAACATCCCCGTACGCGCGTCATCCAGATCGCGCCATATGCGGGACCGCCATGACTTGTGGCCGTTCACCTTGCCTTCGAAGAACGGAGAGTTCGCAAAAAGTGCTGCCGCAACAGGTTGCAATGCCAAGGCCACGCGCATTTTCTGCACCATGTCCGCCTCGGACGCGAAATCAAGGTTCACCTGCACAGTGCAGGTCCGGCGCATCATCGCCGTCCCCATCGTGCCGACCTTCTCCATGTAGTTGTTCATCAGCTTGTAGCGGCCCTTGGGCATCAGGGGCATCTGCTCGTGTGTCCACTCGGGCGCGGCACCAAGGCCGATAAAGCCAACGCCGATCTCGTCCGATACCGACTTTACCTCGGCCAGATGGGTGTTCACCTCGTCGCAGGTCTGGTGGATCGTCTCAAGCGGGGCACCGGATAATTCCAATGCACCACCGGGTTCCAAGCTGACGTTGGCGCCGTCCTTTGTCAGGCCAATGATATTGCCCTCTTCCTCGACGCGCTTCCAGCCAAAGCGGGCTTCCAGCCCCTCAAGCACGGCCTTGATCGACCGTTCGCCTTCATAAGGCAGCGGCAGAAGCGTATCCTTGCAATAGCCGAACTTTTCATGCTCGGTCCCGATGCGCCAGTCTTCCTTGGGCTTGCACCCTTTGGACAGAACCTCGGCGAGTTGCTCGTGATGCTCGATAGGGCCGCCGCCGGATTGAGGGATAGACATGGGCGCTGCGCTCCGCTGTTGATCAGATGTTATCGGTGACCTGCCCGAAGGCCGGTGTCAATGCAAGAGCGGCCTCACTCGGCTCCACACCGTCACGCGCGCATCAGGTGTGCGGGACAGCACATCAAGTATTGTGCTTGTCTTGATGTCAGGAAGTGCTGCAAAGATATCGAACAGGCCCTCAGCGCCCTTCGCATTGATCGGAATAGCCAAGACCTGCCCTTCGCTACTTGTCAGAATCCAGCTCGGTTCGGGGTAGCTGGTGGGATCAAGTTCCAACCTGATCAGGTCGGCGACATCCACGATACCTCCGTCAAGCGGGCCGAAATAGGCCAAACGCCGTTCGCGGATCTGGACAACGCCGGGGCCATCGCCGTCTTGGGCAAAGCGCGCGCGCTGGACCGCTGCAATGCCCCAGCCAATCCCGATCAGGCAGAAGATGTACCCCAGCCATCTGTTGATACCGATGCCTGTCAGCGCCCACCACAAGCCAAGCGCCAGCACGACAGCCGCCAAAAGCGCCTCGCGCCAACGCCATAAGAAAGCACGGACTTCGGGACGCAGGAAATCACCCATAGATCACCTTTGGTTTTTCAAGAAACGGATCACGCCCAGTCGCCCAATGCCTGCTGCCAGACTGTCAGCGCCGCGACCGCAGCCGTATCCGCACGCAGGATACGCGGCCCAAGGCTGACCGGATGGGCAAAGGGCAAACCGTGCAGCCGGTCGCGTTCGGCAGCAGAAAAGCCCCCCTCTGGTCCAATCAGGATTGCCCACGGTCCTGACATATCCGGCAATCCAACCGGATCACCGATCAAGACCTCGTCACAGAACATCAACTGGCGGTCTTTGGGCCAATCGCTCAGAACGCGGTCTAGCTTCACCAGATCATCGACGGGTGGCACAAACGTTCCCCCGCATTGCTCGGCGGCTTCAACCGCGTGGGCCTGCAACTTGTCCTGCCTGATACGGTTGGCGCTTTGGGTGAAATCGGTCTGCACGGGGCAAACCCGCGACACCCCCATTTCAACGGCTTTCTCGACGATAAAGGCTGTCCGCTCCTTCCGGATGGGTGCGAAAAGCAACCACAGGTCAGGGGGCATCTGCAAGGGACTGGTTTGCGCTGCACATATCAGTACGCCACCCTTCTTGCCCGCCTTGACGACCTGCGCATCCCATTCGCCGTCACGACCATTGATCAGTGACACGACGGCGCCCTCGGCCAGTCGCATCACCCCGAAAAGATAATGCGCCTGTTCACGCGACAGCGGAACCGATTGCCCTTCCCCCAACGGGTGATCTACATAAAGCCGAACCTTGGATGCCATAAGGCGGACCATATGACCGAAAATGCCCAGATGCCAGAGCCGAACGGGACCGTCGCAGATGCCGTCAAAGACAATTGGGTCGACCGTTTCGCACCGGTATTCAGCCGCCCCTATCTGAGGCTTAGCCGGGCCGACAGGCCAATCGGGACATGGCTGCTCTACGTCCCCTGTCTTTGGGGGCTTTCGCTCGCGGTTCTGGCCACCGACAACTTTGGGTCGCACGATATCTGGACAATTGTCGGATGCGGCATCGGTGCATTCCTGATGCGGGGCGCGGGCTGCACATGGAACGACATCACCGACCGCAATATCGACGGATCAGTGGCGCGCACGCGATCAAGACCTATCCCATCAGGGCAAGTGACGGTGCAGGGCGCGCTGATATGGATGGCAGCGCAGGCGATCCTCGCCTTCTTCATCCTGATCTCGTTCTACCCTACCGCCATCCTTCTTGGCGTTCTTGCCCTTGTGCCAGTGGCGATCTACCCCTTCGCCAAGCGGTTCACGTGGTGGCCACAGCTTTTCCTTGGACTAGCCTTTAACTGGGGCGCCTTGCTCGCTTGGGCAGCACATACCAACAGCATCGGTCCCGTACCTGTCGTTTTGTACCTTGCCGGGATCGCATGGACACTGTTCTACGACACGATCTATGCCCATCAGGACGCTGAAGATGACGCGCTGATCGGTGTGAAATCTACCGCGCGACTTTTCGGGGAAAACAGCCGTCAATGGCTGCGGTTCTTTCTGACCGTGACGATCATCCTGTTCGGTTTGGCCGTCCTGCTTGCTGCCTCCCAGAGGTCTGTCCTGTCACTCGTGATCGCCATCGGCGGCCCTTGGGCACTCGGCTGGCATCTGACATGGCAACTGACCCGTTTTGATCCCGACGACAACGACGGGCTGTTGCGTCTTTTCCGGTCAAACAGGGACGCCGGGTTGATCCCTCTGCCATTTTTCGCCATCGCGCTTCTGGTGTGATTGAACACCGCCGCCTGTGGGCCTATGCAGTTGCTCAATCAAGTTCCGGAACCCTATGCGTCTTTCAGCACTTCTTATCCGCCTGATCGTCTTCGCCGCCGCTGGCTTTCTTTCGGTCGCAGCAGCCCGGACCACCGTCGCCGTGGTCGAGGAACGGTCCGTGCTTGCGGTACAAGAAACGCTTGTAGATCAAGGCTATGAATGGGCCACAGTTCTGGGCGACGGGCTACAGGTTATCCTTGAAGGCGACGCCCCGACCGAGGCCGTCCGCTTTCGTGCCATCTCTGCGGCTGGCGGGATGGTCGATGCCAGCCGCGTCATCGACAACCTGTCCGTCACCGATTCGGAGATCATCACGCCTCCCGAATTCGCCATTGAAATTCTGCGCAACAATGCAGGCGTTTCGTTGATCGGACTGATCCCTGCGACAACAGACCGCGAGGCACTGGCCACGCGGATTGCCGATATCGCGGATGGCCAGACTGTCACAGACCTGCTGGAAGTTGCCGACTATCCTACGCCCGACACATGGCGGGATGCCGTCAACTATGCGCTGCGCGCATTGGAACTCCTGAATAAGTCGAAAATCTCGGTAAAGGCTGACCGTGTCGTCGTGAATGCCATCTCGGACAGCCCCGAGGAAAAGCGCCAACTTGAAATCGCACTGGCGCGCAACATGCCCGACGGGGTGCGCTTGGCGGTGGACATCAGCGCGCCGCGTCCGGTCATCTCGCCTTTCACCACACGCTTCATCCTCACTGCGGACGGTGCGCGCTTTGACGCCTGTGCTGCCGACACCGAAGAGGCGCTGCGCCAGATCCTCGCCGCAGCATCCGAGGCCGGTTTTCAGGAAAAGGCCAACTGTATTCTGGCGCTGGGGGCACCGTCACGTACTTGGGGTGATGCCGTCGCCCAATCCATAACCGCAGTCAGCAATCTGGGAGGGGGAACTGTCACGGTTGCGGATACCGATGTCACATTGGTTGCGCCCGCCGGCACCGGTCAGGCCACTTTTGACAACATCGTCGGGCGACTGGAAAACTCTTTGCCCGAGGCGTTCGCACTGACTGCGGAACTGCCCGAGTTGCCGAATGACAGCGGCGAGGAGATTGCCCAGTTCACCGCCACTCTCAGCCCCGAGGGCACCGTACAATTGCGTGGCCGTGTGCCGGATGACATCACCAACACTGTTGTTGAAAACTTTGCCAGCGCCCGCTTTGCGCAGCGTGATATCACCATGGGAACACGCGTCGCCGATGGTTTGCCAGCAGGCTGGTCGGTCCGCGTCCTTGCGGGAATTGAAGCGCTCTCAGAGCTGTCGAATGGTGCTGTCATCGTCGACGCCAACAAGCTGCAAATCCGCGGCAATACCGGAAACGAGAATGCCAGTGGCGCAATTTCGCGATTGCTGATCGAGAAACTGGGGCAAACCGCCGACTTTGAAATCGATGTCACCTACGTCAAGGAACTCGATCCCATCGCGGGTATCCCGACCCCGGAAGAATGCATCGCACAGATCATCGCTGTCACCGACGGGCGCAAGATCACGTTTGACCCGGGTTCGGCCGACCTGACCGCAGATACCCAACCTGTTGTCGATGATATCGCAGACATTTTGAAAAAATGCGGCGATCTTCCCATCCGTGTATCCGGCTATACGGACAGCCAGGGCCGCGAAATCATGAACCAACAATTGTCACAGGATCGCGCCGATGCCGTTCTGACAGCGCTCCGTGCGCGGCGCGTTCCGGTTTCGACCTTCGAGGCGATCGGCTTTGGCGAAGAAAACCCTATCGCCGACAACGATACCGAGGAAGGGCGCGAAGCGAACCGCCGGATCGAATTCAGCCTGATCGTGCCGGAATCGGCGGCCGAAGAGATTTCGATCCTTGACGAACTGGCCGCAGAGCCTGCGAGCGCAAACATCACTGCGGGCACAACAGATGACACTGCAGAAGAAAGCGAATAGACCAGCCCCATGAACAGAACCGAATTCATTATTGCGACGGCTGTGATCCTCTTTGTGGCCTTCATGCTGGGTTGGTTTGCCAGTTGGCTGGTCAATCGCTTCACGCGCGTGACCAAGGCCGAAATCGGTGAGCTGGACAAGATGGCGCAGGCGCTGCACGAAGCCGAAGAAACCCGCGATCAGGCGATCACCTATCTGCAGCAGCGCGAAGCCGAAATCACAAACCAGCTTACCCAGACCGAGGCGGAATTGCGCGCCGCCATGGACGGCCTGCGCGAAGCGCGGCAGGAAGCAGAAGAACTACGCGGTTACATTGAAAGGCAGAACGCCGGTTGAACGCTAGCGCGGTGCGGCCGCACGTTTCAAACGGTCATTGATTGCGCGGCCGAGTCCGTGCTCTGGAATCGGTGATACCGCAATCTGTTCGGCACCCAGCGCGTCCAGTTCATGCAGACAGGCAAAAAGGTTGGCGGCGGCTTCCGCCAGATCACCTGCAGCCGAAAGATTGAGATCGGCTTTAACTGGCCCAAAACCCAACAGCACCTCACCCTCCTTTGCGTCAGAGGCGTTCAGGCGCAGCTTCCCTTTGGGCGCATAGTGCGAGGCAAGCTGACCGGGCGCCACTGGCGTGGCCGGATCCTCCGGGGCCCGCAAGGACCGCCCCAGACAGGCCTCCAGCGCCTCAATGGGAATTCCACCCGCCCGCAGCAATGCAGGCTCGCCCACGCAGCCAACAATCGTTGATTCCAATCCGACCACGCAATCACCACCATCGACAACCGCATCAATCCGCGTCCCCAGTCCTGCCGCAACATGCGCGGCCGTGGTCGGGCTGACCTTGCCCGACGGGTTGGCAGAGGGTGCCGCAACCGGACCGTCAAAGGCCCGCAGCAAACCTGTGGCAACGGGATGGTCCGGCACACGCACAGCCAGCGTTTCCAAACCCGCCGTGACTAGTTTCGAAATCCCTGCATCGGCCTTGAGTGGCAGAACGAGCGTCAGTGCACCCGGCCAGAATGCATCGGCCAGCTGACGGGCGTCATCGTTGAACACGCAATATGCCTCCGCCTTTTCCAGTGAGGGCGCATGCACGATCAGCGGGTTGAAGCTGGGGCGTCCCTTCGCCTCATAAATACCTGCTACCGCCGCGTCATTGCGGGCATCCGCACCCAGACCATAAACAGTCTCTGTCGGAAAAGAGACCAGACCACCCGCCCGCAATATCGATGCCGCCTTTTTCAGTCCGGTGGCATCCGGCGTTAGGATCAGCAATTGTTCATGGGTCAT
>CAZTKF010000044.1:8550-22289 GCA_964614205.1 uncultured Loktanella sp.
AATTGTTCATGGGTCATGACGTGGCGTTTTGGTTGATGGGGGGCTACGCTAAGATAGGGTAGCCAGACAAAGGGATGCATAGCCCGCGGGCCATGCTTTGCCAAGCGGCTGCACATTTTGGAGACAGAACAATGCCTTATCGCGCGCCTGTCAGCGATTTTCACTTCTTGATGGATTATGTCGTCGGCTTTGATCAAGTGGCCGGAACCGACCATTTCGCCGACGCCACACCGGATATGACACAGGCGATCCTGTCCGAAAGCGCCAAGATGTGCGAAGAAATCCTCGCGCCGCTTAACCGCGCAGGCGATTTGCACCCCGCCCGCCTTGAAAACGGTGTCGTGCGCACCTCGCCCGGCTTTTCCGAAGGTTACAACGCCATCGCGACAGGCGGATGGATCGGAATGTCCGCCAGCAAAGACGTCGGTGGCCTCGGCCTGCCGATGACACTGACCACGGCCGTCAACGAAATGATCGCCAGCGCCTGCCTTGCGATCCAGCTTAGCCCACTGATGACCCAAGGCCAGATCGAAGCGCTGGAACACCATGCATCCGATGCGATCAAGGAACTCTATATCCCCAAGCTGATCTCGGGTGAATGGAACGGCACCATGAACCTGACCGAGCCACAAGCGGGCTCTGATGTCGGTGCTTTGCGCACCAAGGCTGTCCCAAATGGGGACGGCACCTATGCGATCACCGGCCAGAAGATCTATATCAGCTGGGCTGATAATGATTTCACCGAAAACGTCTGTCACCTTGTGCTTGCGCGTTTGCCCGATGGTGTGCCCGGCACCAAAGGCATCAGCCTTTTCATGGTCCCCAAACTCATACCCGATGCCGAAGGCAACCCCGGCAAGAAGAACGACCTGCGCGTCGTGAGTCTGGAACACAAGATGGGCCTGCACGGATCGCCCACTGCGGTGATGGAATATGCGGGCGCCACAGGCTGGCTTGTCGGCGAAGAGCATGGCGGCATGTCGGCCATGTTCACGATGATGAACAATGCGCGCCTTGGCGTTGCCGTACAGGGCGTCGGAGTAGCCGAAGCTGCACTGCAGCACGCGCTGGCCTATGCACAAGACCGCAAGCAGGGCAAAGCCGGAGGCTCTGGCATGATCGTCGAACACGCCGATGTGCGCCGAATGCTGGCCACGATGAAGGCCGATACCTACGCCGCCCGCGCGATCACCTTGATGAACGCTGTTGCCATCGACATGGCGCTGGCCACTGGTGAAGAAGGTTGGCAAGCGCGTGCCGCCTTCCTGACGCCCATAAGCAAGGCGTTCGGCTCTGATATTGGTTGCGAAGTCTCTGCCTGTGGCATTCAGGTGCATGGCGGGATGGGTTTTATCGAAGAAACTGGTGCCGCCCAATTTGCCCGTGATGTCCGCGTCTCAACTATCTATGAAGGGACCAACGGCATTCAGGCCATGGACCTTGTAGCGCGCAAACTCATGGACGGTGGCGAAGCCGCTTTCCGCATCCTTGAAGAGATCGAGCAAGGTGCAGAAGCGGCCAAAGCAACCCACCCCGAACTGGCCGAGGCTGTCTGGGAGGCAGCAGAGTCCTTGCGCGAAACCACCGAATGGCTTGTCTCGCAAGACGACCTCAACAACCGTTTCGCAGGGGCCGTACCGTACCTGCGCGCCTTTGCGCGGGTTCTCGGCGGTCATGCCCATCTGGCCAGTGCCGTCAAAGGCGATGCCGCCCGCGCCCGCCTTGCAACCTTTTACATCAAGCGTATGTTGCCAGAGCATGTCGGCCTTCTGGCACATGCACGTGAAGGGGCAGACGACCTTATGGCCATATCCGCAGACGACCTCGCCGCCTGATGCCGGACGACCAAAGCGGCATCCGCTATCCATTCCCCCAACCCCCGCAAGAGGGCGAAGCGATCACTGTTGCACCAGGTGTCTTGTGGATGCGGCTCCCGCTCCCCATGGCGCTGGATCATGTGAACGTCTACGCGCTGGATGATGGTGACAGTTGGACAGTGATCGATACGGGCTTTGCCTCAAAGAGAGGCCGCGCAATATGGCAAAGACTGCTGGAAGGTCCGCTAAAGGGCAAACCCGTATCCCGCGTGATCGTGACCCACCATCACCCCGACCATGTCGGACTGGCCGCATGGTTCATGGAACAGGGTGCCTGTCTTTGCATGCCGCGCACGGGCTGGCTCATGGCGCGGATGCTGACACTTGATGTGCAAGACGTCCCCAACGCCGAGGCGATCACCTTTTACACACGCGCAGGCATGGATCTGACAGAGCTGGAACGACGCAAGACTGAACGCCCTTTCAACTTTGCCGACTGCGTTGCACTTCTTCCACTGGGGTATACGCGGCTGTCCGAAGGCGGCACGATCACGATAGGTGGCCGCGCGTGGGATATCCGCATGGGCGATGGACACGCCCCCGAACATGCAACTCTCTGGAGCCGTGACGACAATCTCGTCATTGGCGGTGACCAACTCCTGCCATCGATCAGCCCGAACCTCGGGGTCTATCCAACAGAACCGGATGCCGATCCGGTCTCCGACTGGCTGCGGTCCTGTGAGAAATTTCAGACCCATGCCGCACCTGACCAGTTGGTTCTGGGCGGGCACAAACTGCCCTTCACGGGTCTACCGACGCGCCTGACACAGCTGATCGACAACCACCATGGCGCGCTTGGACGGCTACTGGCGCATCTTGATCAGCCACGCGCCGCTGGTGAATGTTTCATGCCTCTTTTCAAGCGCCAAATCAGTCAGGGTGAATATGGGCTCGCTCTGGTCGAGGCAGTTGCACATCTCAACCATCTGCACCAGTCAGGCAAGGCCACGCGGACACTGCGCGACGATGGCGCATGGGTGTTTCAGGCCGTCTAGTGGCGGCTTTCCATCCGCGCGGTCAGCCGCTTGAGGATACGGCTGGCAGTTGTTTCGAAGAGTGCGGGAATGACAGCATGAACGAATGCGGCAAGGGCCGCTGCACCCAGCCAGAACGCAAATCTGAACGCAAAGCGCATGTGCTGCCAATAGGTTTCGTTCACAGTCGCAGGGTGATCAAGAAAAATGGCCGTGAGTGGGTTTTTTCTGTCCGTAGTGTTTGATGCGTCCGACATGTAAAGGGCTCCTTGCTCGCTCAGGGAAAGTTAGCCGTAAGTCAGCATCATGTGATCCCAAATAATACTGTCAAATGGCATATTTTTGGGATATCATCCCGACTATGACACATCATTTGGATCAAATAGATCGCTCTATCCTGCGCAACCTGCAAACTGATGCCACACTGTCCGTCGATGACATCAGCAGCGCGGTAAACCTGTCACGCAACGCCTGCTGGCGGCGCATCAAGTCGATGGAGCAGGCCGGCATCATCAAGGGCCGTGTTGCACTGGTCGACCCTGCCAGCGTCGGCGTACCTCTGACTGTCATGGTCCTGATCAAGACCAACGCCCATGATGCAGGCTGGCTCAAACAGTTCCAGGCAACCCTCCAAAGCTTTCCAGAAATCGTTGGAGCCTACCGGATGACAGGCGATCTCGACTATGTGCTGCGCGTGCGCGTGGCCGATGTCCCCGCTTATGACGCCTTCTACAAGCGGCTGACCTCGCGGATTTCAGTATCGGACATATCTGCGAGTTTCGTTATGGAGGAGATCAAGGAAACAACGGCGGTGCCCCTATGAACAAGACAACGATGCAGATCGATACCTCGGCCGAATTGATGGAAAACGACGTGTTGCCCAAGTGCCGCGAGATTCACACCAACCCGCAGACTCAGGCTGCCGGGCAGACGATGCCCAAGGCGCTGTCCGAACCCGTTGCCAAGAAAAGCCCCGCACAATGGGCTTATGAGCGGATTATCATGTACATCCAGAACTTCGAGAAGCAGCTCGACAACGATCACGAAGTCGGGCTGGGCCTGGCCGGCGGCAATACCGGTGTAATCAAGATCGAGGGTCTGGGCTTTTACGACCCCGACATCGTGACCTACTATGGTATGAATGAAAGCGGAGCCCGCACTCAGTTGATCCAGCATGTCAGCCAGTTGAACGTCACTCTGGTGGCCAGCCCCAAACATATTGATCAGCCTGAACCCGACCGGATCGGCTTTCAACTTGCCTCTGCTTTGGATGCCGAACAAGATGTGACCACCTGACCCCGTGACAGGACGAAATGAATCGTCTATGCGATAGTCAAATCAGATGACGAAGGAGCCTCGGAATGGCTGAACACAAACACGGTGAAATGGATATCTCTGTTCAGGAAAAGACCTTTGAAGGTTTCATGAGCATGACAACAAAGGCCACAATCGGAATTGTCATCTTCCTGATTTTCCTCGCACTCATCGCGGTTTAATCTGCCGTGAACCGGCGCGGTTTCTTGGTCGGTCTGCCGCTGGCACTTTCAGCCTGCACTGCACAAGAAGTCTGGGCGCCGGACGATGTGGTCACCCGCGCGGTGCATCGCAAACCCGGCAAAAAGTACCTTACTCTCTATACAATGAAAAATGTGGCCTCCGACAACGGAGCCCACAGCGCCTTGCTGATCAATGCCAGCCAGCGCGTGCTTTTCGATCCTGCCGGATCGTTCAAGCAAGACGTGATGCCGGAACGCAATGATGTGCTGTTTGGGGTCACCCCGCGTCTGGAAAACTTCTACGTCAGTTTCCACGCGCGCTCGACCTTCTATGTTGTCGGTCAAACAGTGGAAGTCGCCCCGGAAGTCGCGGAACAGGCGCTTAACCTCGCGCTTGTTTCCGGCCCTGTTGCGCAGGCCAACTGCGCGCGCGTGACGTCGCGGATTTTACGCCAGTTGCCCGGATTTGCAGGGATCAGACAGACATGGGGCCCCAACCGCATCCTTGAAGATTTTGCAAGGTTGCCCGGTGTGACAACGCAGGAATATCGCGAAGACGACGCCGATGACAAAACGCTCGCTGCAGCTGAAATTGCTGCGATCCTCAGAGAAGGGCGGTAGCCGCCATCGCGCCATATAAAGTGGCTGCGCCGCCCACTATCGCCCAAAGCACATTGCGTGTCCAAATGCCGATCAGCACGGTGCTGGACGCAGCCAGCATGCGCACAGGATCAAATGCGCCTGCCGTGGCCGCTGGCCACAGAACCAAAGGCGCCACCATTCCGGGCAGCACTGCCACAGGCGTATAGCGTAGCAAGCGCAAGACAAGCGCAGGCATTTGGCGGTTCCCGATCAGACCCAGAAACGAAAACCGGATCAGAAACGTCCCGATCCCCATCACCCCGATGATAGTCCAGATTTCGGCGGTCGAATACGTCATGACGCGCGCCTTTCGATCCAGATTTCAACAAACGCCCCGGTCACCATCGCCGCGCCGGCGGCAATCAGCAGCCCCGTTCCGGCAGGCAGGTTCACCAGCAACAGACCGACCGCGACCGAGACCGCCGCCGCCGAGACATGCGCAAGTGACTTCAGCATCGGGGACACCATCGCCAGAAACATGATGGGCATGATGAAATCGAGAGCCCAAGCCTCGGGGATTGCCTTGCCTGCGACGATTCCTACGAACGTCATCGCGATCCACAACGGGGTAATCGGCGTGGCAACACCCAGAAAATAAGACACGCGTTCGGACACTGTCATTTCAGGTCGCGCCTCATAGCGCGCGACCGAGGTGATATAGGTCTGGTCAAAATTGAGATAGGCCACACAGGCCCGCTGCCACAACGGCGCCGCCCCGAGATACGTCACCAGAGACGCGGAATACATCGCCATACGCAGATTGACGGCCAACGCAGCCAGAAGAACAAATGCAATGCTGGCATTATCCACCATCATCTGCACCGCCGCGAATTGGGCAGCGCCAGCAATGACCAGAACGGTAAAGCCCATCGCCTGCGCCAGCGTCAGCCCTGCATCCGTGGCGATCACACCAAAAAGCGTTGCGAAAGGCACCGCGATCACGATGAACGGCGCGCCGTCGCGAACGCCCGCCCAATAGGCGGATTTTGCAGGTGCTTTCACGGTAGAAGTCGTCATGGCTTTGCCCTAGCCTAGCTACGTTACATCAGCCTTTACCGACGCGAACAGGAAATGACAATTGGCGCGGATTGACGACATTTCTGACTATCTCATCGCGCCAGATCCCGGCGCACAGCGTTTGACGCGCGCCGTCACCGGCACTGACCAGAATGGTACATCCATCGACCTCAACGTGGTCGAGGAACGCCCCCTGACGATCTATCTGAATAGCCAGGAAATTGTCACCGCCATGACCATCGGCGATTATCCGGCCTATCTGGCGCTGGGGTTCCTGCGCAATCAGGGGATGCTGCACGAAACCGATGAGATCAAAGGCGTCGACTATGACGAAGAGCTTGAAACGGTCGTTGTGCGGACCGCAACACAAACGAGCTATGAAGAGAAACTCAAGAAAAAGACCCGTACCAGCGGCTGCGCTGTTGGCACCGTCTTCGGCGACATGATGGAAGGTCTCGCAGATGTGGACCTGCCTGATGTGCCCGTGCGCACCTCTGACCTCTACGCGCTTGCCGCCACGATCAACCGCACCCCTTCACTCTATCTGGAAGCAGGCGCAATCCACGGCACAGTGTTGTGTCAGGCAGGCCGACCGCTGGTCTATATGGAAGACGTTGGCCGTCACAACGCCGTCGACAAAATCGCAGGCTGGATGCTTTCCGAAGGTATCCCTGCGACCGACAAGATCCTCTACACTACAGGACGCCTGACATCCGAGATGGTAATCAAAACCGCGATGATGGGTATCCCGGTTCTCGCTTCCCGTTCCGGCTTCACCGCTTGGGGGGTCGAGATCGCCCGGAAAGTCGGGCTAACACTGATCGGCCGGATGAAAGGGCAACGCTTCGTCTGCCTGTCTGGCGAAAAGCGCCTGATCCGCGACGCAGACCCCACACAGATCGCCGATGAGCCGCGCAAATCCGGCCGCAAGGCAAGCCTATGACTGCACCTTCATCTTGGTCAAGAAACTCCCGCCGGTGGCTTCGGTACATGCCACAAGCGCAGGTGGTACAATGAAACAACCCCTTGGCGTCATACTCGCGGGCGGTCTGGCCACACGCATGGGCGGTGGCGACAAAGGGCTGCTGCCGCTGGGACAGGGCACAATCCTCAGCCATGTGATCGCACGGTTGGAGCCACAGGTCGCAAGTCTGGCGCTGAATGCCAATGGCGATGCCGCACGGTTTGCCAGCCTCGGTCTGCCTGTCATTCCAGACAGTATCGCAGGCTTTGCGGGTCCCCTTTCGGGCGTTCTGGCGGGCCTTGACTGGGCGGCTGACCAAGGTGCGACGCATATCGTAACCGCTGCAGCCGATACGCCGTTCTTTCCCTGCGATCTGGCCCCGCAACTGATGCTGGCCGCAGAACAGGCTGGCACCGATATCGCCCTCGCCTGCACGCCCGACGGGCGGCAACCGACATTCGGCCTCTGGCCGACCGCGCTGCGCAATGATCTGCGGCAATCCTTGCGCGACGGCTTGCGAAAGGTTGTGGTATGGACTGACAAGCACGGCGCAGCCACAGCCCGTTTTCCCGATGAAGCGGCGTTCTTTAATGTGAACACCCCCCAAGACCTAACCAAAGCGGAATCCATGCTATGAGAATTTACGGGGTCGTCGGCTACAAGAACGCAGGCAAGACCGGCCTGATGGAGCGGCTGGTAACCGAGATCACGGGACGTGGCTTTTCTGTGTCGACCCTCAAACATGCACACCACACCTTTGATGTCGATCGTCCCGGTAAAGACAGCTACCGGCACAGGCATGCCGGTGCGCATCAGGTACTTCTGTCGTCGCGCGCACGCTGGGCGCTGATGACCGAATTGCGCGACAAGGATGAACTGCCGCTCTCGGACCTGCTGCAACAGCTCGATCCGGTCGATCTGATCCTCGTTGAAGGCTACAAACGCGACGACCACCCCAAGGTCGAGGCCTACCGCGCCGAAACTAAGCATCCTGTCATCGCGCGGGATGACCAAACCGTGCGGGCTGTGGCCAGCGATTGCGCGCTGGACGTGTCGCAGCCCGTCTTCGATTTGAACGACACCAAGGCGATCGCCGATTTCATCCTGACCGAGGTGGGCCTTTGAGCTTCGACACTTTCCTTATGGTGGACTGGTCTGGTGGAAACGATCGGGGCCCAATGCCAAAGAAAGACGCAATCTGGGCCTGCGTGGCCCGTGATGGCGCAGCCGATGCACCTGCATATTTTCGCAACCGGCAAGATGCCGAAGACTGGATCACCGGTTTCCTGCGCGATGAAACCAAGGCGGGGCGCCGCGTTCTGGCCGGGTTCGACTTTGCCTTCGGTTATCCCGCAGGCTTTGGACAGGCTCTGATAGGCACGGACGATCCTTTTGCCATCTGGGACTGGTTTGCCGACAACGTCACCGACACGCCAAAAGCCAACAACCGCTTCGATCTGGCCGGTGAAATCAACGCACGGTTCCCTGGCACGGGCCCTTTCTGGGGCAACGGTCTGCAAAGGGATATTCCCCATTTGCCGCGCAAGGGACGTGCCCGCGAAGGGCACGGTATGACCGAAAAGCGGGCCGCAGAAAACCGCGCCAAAGGCGCGTTCGCGGTCTGGCAGCTTTCTGGCGCAGGCGCTGTCGGCAGTCAGGTCATTATGGGCCTGCCCATGCTTGCCCGCTTGCGCCGCACCTTTGGACAACGCCTTGCCGTCTGGCCGTTCGAACCATTGACGCCACCCATCGCTATCGTTGAAATCTGGCCTTCACTGATATCAGTAGCCGTCAGCACGACACAGCCCACCGGCCAGATCAAGGATGCGCATCAGGTGCAGCTTCTGGCAGAAACTGTTTCGCGTCTGCCCAAAGACGATCTTGCCCTTTTGCTCGACGTTCCCGCCACCAATGAAGGCTGGATCCTTGGCCTCGGCCATGAAGCCAAGCTGCACAAGACAGCCTTGGGCGCGCTTGCCCCACCGCCCCTGAGGAATGATTGCTTTGCGATGCCGCAAGGCGCGCATTGGACACCCGTTAAAGAGGCACACCAGCACCTGCAAAGCAGGCTTGCTTGTGTCACAGCCTCAGAGAAAGTCGTGCTCGCACAGGCGGCAGGGCGTTACCTTGCTCAAGACGTGACCGCCGCGCGCGCACACCCACCGGCACCCAACGCAGCCGTTGACGGCTATGGTTTGGCCGGCCCCGCGCCCCAAGGCATCACACGGCTGCATCTTGTCACCGGACGCGCGGCCGCAGGCGTGCCATATTTGGGTGCCGTCCCGCCGGGCCATGCCATCCGCATTCTGACAGGCGCAAACCTGCCCGAAGGCGTCGATACCGTGGTCCTGCAAGAAGACGTCAGCGTCAGCAATACCGAAGTCAGCTTTCACGGTCCGTTGAAATGCGGCGCAAATGCACGTGCTGCGGGCGAGGACATGCAAGCTGGCCAGACCATCCTGCACACTGGACGCAAGATCACGCCAGCTGACCTCGGGATGCTGGCCGCTGCGGGCATCGCGCAGGTTGACGTGCGCAAAACCCTCCGGGTCGGCATTCTTTCCACCGGCGACGAGCTTCGCGAACCCGGCGATCCTGCAACCGAGGGCCAGATCTACGATGCCAACCGCCCGATGCTGGGTGCGCTGGTGGCGAAATGGGGATATGAAGTTATCGATCTGGGACGCGCACCGGACGACCGCGACGCGCTCCGTGCCATCCTGAACGATGCGGTCCGGACATGCGATGTGATCCTGTCTTCGGGTGGCGCATCGGCAGGCGACGAAGACCATATGTCAGCCCTGCTGGAAGGCACCGGTTCTTTCGCGCTTTGGCGGATTGCTATGAAACCGGGGCGGCCGCTTGTCCTTGGTATGTGGCAAGGCACCCCTGTCTTTGGCCTGCCCGGCAATCCCGTGGCCGCGATGATCTGCGCACTTGTGTTTGCAGCACCCGCACTGACCGTTATGGCAGGTGGCGCATGGAATAAACCCGCACACTACAAACTGCCCGCAGCGTTCAGCAAATCCAAAAAGGCTGGTCGCCGCGAATACCTGCGCGCTCGCATCACGGACGGGCAAGTCACCGTTTTCCCCTCCGAAGGCTCAGGCCGCGTTTCTGGCCTCAGTTGGGCGACCGGGCTTGTGGAACTGACTGATCCGGCGCAAAAGATCGCTCCTGGTGATTTGGTGACCTACATTCCATTCAACAGCTTTGATGCATGAAAATTACTGTCGGCATTCCTCCCAAAGACCGCGAACTGGCGGCCTCGCTCTATTGGGAAGCGTTCGGTGACAAACTGGGCTTTACAATGGGACCCAAGTATCAGGCGCTGATGTTCGTGCGATCTGTTCTGCGGCCCGATCATGGCATCTGCGCGCATGACGACGATGGCAAGCTGTTGGGCATTGCAGGATTCAAGACGGTCCACGGCTCCTTGGTCGGTGGCGACTTCAGTGATCTGCGCAAGACCTACGGCTGGATCAGCGCATCAATCCGCATGTCTTTGCTGGCGCTTCTGGAACAGGACGTCGAAAACGAACGCTTCCTGATGGACGGACTCTTTGTTGCACCAGAAGCGCGCGGCAAAGGCGTTGGCACCGCTTTGCTTGACGCCGTGATCGACGAAGCAAAACGGCGCGGCTACACCCAAGTGCGCCTTGACGTGGTCGATACGAACCCGCGTGCCAAGGCCCTATACCGTCACGTCGGGTTCAAGGAACTCAAGACTGTCAAAATCGGTCCGCTCAAGCACATCTTTGGCTTCAGCGCATCAACAACCATGGTCCGCGACGTCTAGCCAGAACCGATCAAAGCACCTGCTGCAAAGACCAGCGCACCACCCAAGACCACCTGAAAGATGGCTTTCAGCCAAGGTGTTTGCATATAGCGGTTCTGGATCCATGTGATGGCCCAAAGCTCGACAAACACCACAGTGAAGGCAATGATCGTCGCCGTCCAGAAGTCGGGAATAAGATATGGCAAGGCATGCCCCAGACCACCAACAGTGGTCATCACGCCAGCTGCAACACCCCGCTTGTAGGGGGACCCACGGCCGGAAATCTTGCCATCATCCGAGGCCGCTTCGGTAAACCCCATCGAGATGCCGGCACCAACGGAGGCCGCCAGACCGACCAGGAAGGTTGTCCAGGTATCCTGCGTCGCAAAGGCCACAGCAAAGATCGGCGCAAGCGTCGACACCGAACCATCCATCAGGCCGGCAAGGCCCGGCTGCACCCACGTCAGAACAAACTGGCGATGCGCGGCACTTTCCTCTTCCGTGCGCGCATCACCGCCAAGGTGTTCTTCGGTCAATGCCTTGGCCTTGTCTGTATGCCCCGCCTCCGCCGCGGCCAGATCACCCAACAGCTTTCTTGTGGGAGCATCGGACGTGGCCGCAGCAGCGGCAAGATAGAACCGCTCTGCATCGCGTTCCATCTGCGCGGCTTCTTCTCTGATCCGTTCAAGCCCTAGGTTTTCGATCAGCCAGACCGGGCGACGGGCGTAGAAGCCTGAGACATGTTCGCGCCGGATCAAAGGGATCACTTCGCCAAAGCGGGCGCGGTGCAAGTCAATCAGGCGGCGGCGGTGTTCGTCTTCTTCTTCGGCCATACCATCAAAGATCGCAGCCGAGGCAGGATATTCTTCGCGCAAGGTTTCTGCATAACCGCGATAGATTCGCGCATCGTCTTCTTCTGATGAAATAGCCAGCGCCAGAACCTCTTGTTCTGACAGCTCCTGAAATCGGCGGCGGTAGCCAAAATTTGGTATCATCGTAGGCATTTCCTTTTAGAATAGTTCTAAGTTACGGAAATTCTGACAAACCTCAAGCCCAAAAGTAAACAGATCAGTTCATTTTTCTCTTGCAAAGTAAACTAAACAGTTTAGTTAAGCCCTGCGAACCGTCACTGTTATGAAGGAAACACACTCTTGTCACGTCTCTTCTTTGCTCTCACTGCAGCGATCTTCGTTGCCGCTGCCGCCCCTGCTTCTGCTTTGTCGTTTCAGGTTAACTTTCCCACCCTCACCTATCCGCCTCAGCCCTCCCCTGAGGTCACGCAAGGGTGCAATGACCTGACGACGCTTTCTGGCGATACGTGCACACGCACCACAAAGTAACGCCATAGCAGCGATGGAGTTCCTCATCCCCATTGACTCCATCACTGCAATCTCCTTGCTGCAAGTGAACTGATCGGTTTATAATGGAGTTCTCAGGAGGAGCGCTAAATATGCCCGACGGCACAATCGAACCCAAAAAAGGACGGAAATTTGATCAGGTGCTGGAAGGCGCCCGAACAGTCTTCTTGTCCGACGGATTTGAAGGGGCGTCTGTCGATGACATCGCCAAGGCCGCCGGTGTCTCCAAGGCGACGCTTTACAGCTATTTTCCCGACAAGCGTTTTCTGTTCATGCAGGTCGCCAAGACCGAATGCGCGCGTCAGGCTGACCACGCGATCGAAACGATCAATATGGAAGCCCCCGTGCGGGACGTCCTGCGCGACATCGCAGTCGAGATGCTTGATTTCATCACCTCGCAATTCGGCAAGCGCATTTTCCGGATTTGCGTCGGCGAAAGTGACCGCTTTCCGGAACTGGGCCGCGAATTCTATGAAAGCGGACCAATGATGATCCGCAACAGGCTGGTCGACTATTTTCAGGAAGCCGTAGCGAAGGGCGAATTGAATATCACAGATTTCGAGCTGGCCGCAGACCAATTCCATGAATTATGCAAGGCAGATCTCTTTCCGCGTATGGTCTTCAACATGACCGATGAATTCAGCGCAGAAGAAAAACAACGGATTATCGACGGCGCGGTCGACATGTTCATGGCGCGCTACGGGGTTTAGGTTTTTCGTCTTACCTCGACATCCTTGCCGCCTCTGCGCAGTTCGAACTGACCTGTCTTTTCAAGCAGATCGCTTAGTTTGGCATTGCCATAGGTCCGCGGATCAAAGTCTGGATTGGCGCGCGTGATGTACTGGCCAAGCTGCCCAAGCAGATACCATTCCTGTTCGGGATCAATACTCTTCATTGCTTTGAGCACAAGCGGCACCGCCTTTGTCTGAGGCTGTCGCGACTTTGCTGTAGGCGTCGTGGTCTTTGATGACTTCGCCTGTGTTTCTGCGGCCTCTTCATCAGGGCTGATGATGTTCTCGATCAGAATGAACCGGTTGCAAACGTTGCGCAGGCTGACCGGTGCCTTGCTTTCCCCGATACCGATCACCTCGACGCCGTCTTCGCGCAAACGATTGGCCAAAGCGGTGAAATCGCTGTCCGAAGACACCAACACAAACCCGTCAAACCGGCCGGTGTGCAAAATATCCATCGCATCAATCACCAGCCCGATGTCACTGGCATTCTTGCCTTTGGTATTCGCGGTTTCCTGATTGGCGACCATACCCAATTCGACCACAACCTTTTTCCAGTTGCTCAGCGACGCGCTTGACCAGTCACCATAGACCCGCCGCAGGGCCGGTTCACCGTAGGTCGTGATCTCGCGTAGTATATCGGCGGCATATTTCGCTGGAATATTGTCTGCGTCGATCAAGACAGCCAGCAGTTTTTGTTCTCTTGGCATTGTCATCCTCTCGGGCCAGCGCGAGGCCCCAATACAAAAGGCCCGGGTCTGCGCCGGGCCTTTCTGGTGTTGATGTTCAAATTCAGAATTCCACGACAGCCCGGATTGATTTGCCTTCATGCATCAGATCGAAACCCTTGTTGATGTCATCAAGGCTCAGCTTGTGGGTGATCATCGGGTCGATCTCGATCT
>CAZTKF010000045.1:0-22216 GCA_964614205.1 uncultured Loktanella sp.
ACGGCCTGCTTGGAGAGGTCATCATAGATGATCAGCGCGTGGCGGCCATTGTCGCGGAAGTGCTCGGCCATCGAGGTCGCGGCGTAGGGTGCAAGGAACTGCATTGGTGCAGGGTCGGATGCTGTCGCAGCCACAACGATCGAGTATTCAATCGCGCCGCTTTCTTCGAGCTTCTTCACCAGCTGTGCAACTGTCGAACGCTTTTGACCAACAGCGACGTAAACGCAGTACAGCTTGTCGTACTCTTTCTCGGCAGCGTCGTTGTAGGATTTTTGGTTCAGGATGGTGTCGAGCGCCACAGCAGTTTTACCTGTCTGACGGTCGCCAATGATCAATTCGCGCTGGCCACGGCCAATCGGGATCATCGCGTCAACGGATTTCAGACCGGTTGCCATCGGCTCGTGAACCGACTTACGTGGGATGATACCAGGTGCTTTTGAGTCAGCAACCGCGCGTGCTTTCGTCTTGATCGGGCCTTTGCCGTCAAGCGGGTTACCCAGACCGTCAACAACGCGGCCAAGCAGTTCGTCACCGACAGGCACGTCCACAATGGACTTGGTGCGCTTGACGGTGTCGCCTTCTTTGATGTCACGGTCGGAGCCGAAGATAACAACACCGACGTTGTCGGATTCAAGGTTCAGGGCCATCCCGCGGATACCGCCAGGGAATTCAACCATCTCACCGGCTTGGACGTTATCGAGGCCGTAAACACGGGCGATACCGTCGCCAACGCTCAATACGCGGCCAACTTCGGCCACTTCGGCTTCTTGACCGAAGTTTTTGATCTGGTCCTTCAGGATCGCAGAGATTTCAGACGCTTGGATCGCCATTTATCCGACCTCTTTCATAGTGTTCTGGAGTGCATTGAGCTTGGAGGCAATCGACGTGTCGATCATCTTCGAGCCCACTTTGACAATAAGACCGCCAATGATGCTCTCATCGACGGTTTCTTTGATGGTGACAGATTTGCCCACTTGGGCCTTGAGTGTTTTTGCGAGCTTCTCGGCCTGCGCTTTGGTAAGCGCCTTTGCAGTCGTGACTTCAGCAGTCACTTCGCCACGTTCCTCGGACAGCATGTCCTGCAGAACGGCCAATAGCTGCGGCAGCACAAACAAACGGCGCTTGCTTGCCAGCAGCGCCAGTACATTGCTTGTGGTGTCTGAGAGTTCCATTTTCTTGGCGACTGCACTGATCGCGCCAGACTGTTCTTCACGGCTATAAAGCGGTGAAGTCAGCAGAGTACGCAGATCGGCGCTTTCGGCCATTGCTGCTTCCAAAGTAGCAACATCTGATTCGAGTGCCTTGATCGCCTTGCCTTCTTTGGCGAGGTCAAACACGGCGGTTGCATAGCGCGTGGCGATGCCTGTCGAAATACCAGCAGTTTCGGACACGTGGAGCCTTCCGATATCTTGGGCCCGGACCCGCAGCACCAATTGTTATGGGGCGCGAATGGGCAACTTCTTTGGCCCTCACGAAAACGCGAGAGCGGCAAAATCCTGCGCGATGTAGCAGACGTCCTATGGCGTCGCAAGCACCCTGCGACAAGAATCCACCGTGCTGCGCCGCATATGTGTGCTGATAGCGCCCAAACAGGGTTTCATTGCGCGCTCTTGATCAATTTTCGTGCGTGACCTCAAAGCATGCAAAAGCGCGAAGCATTGCCAGCCCCGCGCTTTCTTCGATTTTGTCATGTTGCTCTGATCTGGGCATGATCAGGGAATCGCGTGGCCGGTTAGACCCCGATGACCGCCAGCGTCGTCCAACTGCCGCTTGTAAGGACCTGCAATTCTGCGTCCTCTTTGACCCAGGCTATCCACCCTTCGCGCGGCGCGACAAATAGCCAGCCGCCACCGCGCCATGTTGCTATTGTGTTACCTTGCCCCGACCAGTCACCAGTCGGGGCCGGACCAAGTGCCCATGCCTGCCCTTCACTTGACACGACAGGCGGAACTGTCGCGTCGCTGCTTTCAAGCGTGAGCTGGACAATCGTATCAAGCCGCTCGATCGCTTCGTTGTGGGTTACATGCTTTTGTGCCTGGGCCGGCATGATGAATGGCAGTGCGAGGTTCGGGGTCTGGTCTGGCATGAGGGCGCGCCTTCGGCTTGGGTTGAAATCACGCGCAGTATTTTGGCCCTTGTATCAGGAAAGTCTTACACCACCGTGCACGGCATCACGGGTTAAGCGCACCCCTGTCCAGTTGAACCCGCCGTCACGACTGCCTAGAACGAAGTAACAACAGTTGGAGACAGACATGCGCGTTCTGGTGACCGGCGGCGCAGGGTACATTGGCAGCCACACATTGCTCGAATTGATGGCACAGGGGCATGACGTCTGTGTGCTGGACAATTACAGCAATGCATCGCCAGAAGTGCTGGCGCGTGTGCGCTCATTGTCGAATGGTGTCGTCAAAGAGTGTGTCGGCGATGTCCGCGATAACGTGGCACTTGATAAGGTCATGCAAGAGTTCCAGCCAGACGCGGTGATCCACTTTGCAGGTTTGAAAGCTGTCGGAGAAAGCACAGAAAAACCGCTACTCTACTATGATGTGAATGTGTCCGGCACATTGGCGCTCTTGCGTGCAATGGAACGGGTCAACTGCAAAAAGCTGATCTTTTCATCCTCTGCCACAGTCTATGGAGAGCCTGTCTATCTGCCTTATGACGAGGCACACCCGACAAGTCCGACCTCGGTCTATGGTCGTTCCAAACTGATGGCGGAAAGCATCCTGACGGATTGGGCCTCAGCCAATCCCGAGAGCACCGCAGTTCTTTTGCGGTATTTCAATCCGGTTGGCGCCCATGCCTCGGCCCAGATCGGCGAAAGCCCAAAAGGCATTCCGAACAACCTGATGCCTTTTGTCGCGCAGGTTGCCATTGGCCAGCGCGCGGCACTCGACGTTTTTGGCGATGACTATGACACCCCGGATGGAACAGGCCTGAGGGACTACATTCATGTTGTGGACCTTGCCCGCGCACATGTCGCGGCACTTGACTATGCGCAAAACGCGACAGGCGCGCGGCCCTTCAACATCGGCACGGGGCAGAGCTATAGCGTCCTTGAAATGGTCGCCGCGTTTGAGCGGGCCTGCGGCAAGCCCATTGCGACCAGACAGGCGGGGCGCAGAGAGGGCGATGTCGCCGCGATGCAGGCTGATTCCAGCCGCGCGAATGCAGAATTACGCTGGGTTGCAACACATGATCTGGACGCGATGACGGCAAGCGCCTGGGCGTGGCAGCTGAAAAACCCGCATGGCTATGATGCTCCATAAAATGCGCACGTCCTGAAAGGCTGGGTGCCAGATCCGGCAAAGACGCAGCATTAGTGTCAAATCCTCAGCGATATTGAGAAAATTGCGCTGCAAACTCCTTGCCAGCGCCGCAATTGCGCCGCGGACGTGCGCGCCCCGTCAGACACGCTGGTCAGACATTTGACGACACAGGGTTCCGGGGGGGACCGCATATGTCCTCTATCTCATTTTCGTTCTACGTGACCGACACCGGTGACGTTGCCCACTCGCATATCAATGACCTTGTCATTGCGGATGTTGAGGGCACGGCACATCTATATAGTAGCACCCGCTACGACGGAGTGTTGCAGCAATGGGCCATCGACAGTGGCGTGCTGACGATGGCAGACAGCCAACCTTTTGCAGGGGATCTTGTCGCCGGTGGCACCGGGGGCATCACAGAATTACCGGCGGGTACATTACCCACTTTGCTCGTTGGCGGAGGGCCCGATGGCGTGCTGCAAGCGATCTCGCTTGAGGCAGACGGCGGCTTTGGTACGGCGGCACTCCTTCAGAGCCTACCCGCAGCTTTTGACGGCTTCCAACATGGTGTCACCGTCAGTCTGGCGAACGGCGCACAAGCCGTCTTTGGGGCCTTGGCAGGGCAGGCCGGTCTGGCGCGTCTGGGCTTTGACGCCAGCGGTGTGCTGCAAAGCCATGCCGTTCTCGAAGGCGCAACGCCGGGTGCCACGGCAGGTATCGCGGCGATGACCGCCGCCACAATCAGCGGTCAAAGCTTTGTCATCAGCGCGAGTTCAATTCAGAACGGGCTTACTGCAAGCGCTCTCGACGCTGCCGGAAACATCACAAGCGAAAACACGATCGGGGCTGATGACGGCCTGTGGATCAGTGCACCAACCGCGATCGAGGCCGCGACGGTCGGGGCTGCAACCTATCTCGTACTGGCTTCAGCAGGCACCGACAGCCTGAGCGTCATTGAACTGGCACCGGATGGCGGCATGACGGTCCGCGACCATGTGCTGGATGCCAGAGACACGCGGTTTGGCGGCGCGACTGCGCTTGAAGTGGTTCAGGCTGAGGGCAAAACCTATGTGATCGCCGGAGGCGCGGACGATGGAGTGTCGGTCTTTTTGTTGCTTGAAGGGGGATTGCTCGTGCATCGGGATTCCATCGCGGACACCGATGACTTCGGGCTTGACAATGTCAGTGCAATCGCCGCGCAGGACCGGACCGCAGGACTTGATATCTTCGTCGCAAGCAGCAGCGAAACAGGTGTCACACAGCTACGCCTTGACACTGGCCCCGCTGGCCTGACCCAGACTGCCAGCCTTTCCGGTGATCCTTTAGTTGGCACATACGGAAGTGATATTTTGCAAGGCCATGACGGAGATGACATCATCGAAGCCGGTCAGGGCGATGATATTCTGCGTGACGGATCAGGTCAGGATGTGATGACCGGCGGCGCAGGGGCGGATGTGTTCATCCTGTCCGCTGATGGACAAGCGGATACGATCACGGATTTCACGGTCGGCGAGGACAAGATCGACTTGTCGCTCTGGCCAATGTTGCGAGACATCAGCCAGCTTTTTATCAGCCTGCAAAGCGATGGGATGCAGATCATCTACGGGGACGAAATCCTTGATGTGCGAAGCGCGGACAATATGCCAATCGACTATCGCACACTGTCGACGAGCGACCTGATCGGGGCGTCACGGCTGCCTGTCAGCATCACACCGGGCTATCCTGGCCCCGCGACACCAACGCCTCCCCTGGGCGATCCCCCGGACATCCCCCCCAGCGATCAAGCCGGCGAAAACAGCATGTATACCCCGCTTCAGCTGATCAACGCAGGCAATATCGATGTCCTGAGGGACAGCATGGACAGCCCCAGCGGTGCTGGGCTCACCGGCAACGTGATCAACGGACGCGACGTTGCAGATCTTCTGCTGGGCAGCGACAGCTTTGATCTGATCTTTGCGGGGGATGGCGCCGACACAGTGCAAGGTGAAGCGGGCGATGACACGATTTTTGGCCGCGGTGGCAATGACACGCTGATCGGTGGCGCAGGCGCGGATACACTCTTTGGCGGAGCAGGCGACGATACGCTTGATGGCGGCACTGGACAGGACCTACTGAGCGGCGGTGCAGGCGCGGATACCTTTGTGTTCAATAGCGGCATTGATCACATTGCCGATTTTGAACAGGGCATTGATCAGGTCCTGCTGGATCCTGCGCTTTGGACAGACCTGACTTCGGCCGCAGATGTCATTTTTTATTACGGTGACATCACTGGTACACGTGCCACGATTGATTTTGAGCACGGCAACACACTTATCATCGACGGCGTAACAGACCCAGACACGCTGGCCGCCGACATAAGCCTGTTCTACTGACGATCAATTGGCGTTGGCGGCCGCCACTAGGGTATTGGTCAGGCCGAAAAGGGTCAACGCAGGGCCGAGCGCACTTTCAGTACCATAGATCAGGTCATCCCCTTCGAGCATGAAGTTCCCCGCCGAAAACAGACCATCGGCGGTTGTCAGATCGATGGTGAACACCACTCGTTCTTTCGGAGGTCCAGCAATACCGTCAGCAACGGCACCGGGTGCATACTCTCGCAAGATCAGGATGCCTTCGGGGTTGGCGCTGCCTGCGTTGACACCGCCAATGAAAGCAAGCGCTTCAAGCGCGGAAAACTCTACCTCGGGAAAGTCGATGATAGACTGGGTACCCGTCGCGCCGAGCGCGATGAATTTGCGCGTGTCATCCTCGATATAGACCCGATCTCCGCCGCGCATCGAGATATTGGCACGCGGGTCTTTCAGCAACCGTTCAAACGGGATGCCGTAGGTTCTGGAGCCGCGCACAAGACGGACCTGCGGAGAATTCAGTTCGGGGCTGGGTCCGCCGGCTTGTGAAAACAGATCAAGGATCTTCACGTTGCGATCAAGAAGCGGGTACAGACCCGGGGCCACAAAGCCGGATGCCAGATTTGCCGTATTCGCACGACCGGGCTCGACCGACAGCTGGACTTGGGCCGAAGGGACCGTCCGGATCAGCTCTTCTTCGATCCGCTGACGGGCGGTGCTGGGCGACATGCCCGACACACGCAGGTTGCCGATGTAAGGCACAAAGATATGCCCGTCAGAGCTGACGGTCGCAGGCTGCAACGGCGTCACCCCTGTTGCACCAAAGATCGAGTTTTCTTCGGCGTCCCAGATGGTGACCTGCACCATGTCACCCGTCGCGATCATCAAAGAGGCAGGCTGTTCCTGCGCGATGATCCACGGCAACGTCGCATCGCCAGTTGCCGGCCAACCCTGCAACACCGGCAAGGTCTCGCGATTCACTTCATAGACGGCGAAGTCATACACGGGTTCTTCGCCTTCAGCGGCGGTTCTGGCGTTCGACGCAGCAAGAACCTCGGACTGGAAACCAGCACCGCGGGGAAGACCGCAACTGGCAAGGGCGAAACAAGCAATGACGACTGCAAATCTATGGGCGAACAAACAGCATTCCTTTCAATCAATGCTCACAACCTACACCGCAAAAACGGCCTGTACAGCACCTGAAACCGGAAATTTGCAGGAAAATTTTGCGTGGTCCTGAGGATCAGAAATCTATCGCAAGGCCCTTCTTCTCCCAATCGCCATAGCGCACCGGCTCTGGCCCGTCGCGTCCTCCCAGCTCTGGCGGCAAGGTCTGACTGGCCGCTTTCTTGCGGCGCTCTTCGGCCTCGGCCAACGCGCGCTGCGCCGCAGGTGGCAAATCTTTGGGCTGATCGGTCACGGGCGTCGCCCTCCTTGTCGATATCTTGCGTTTGATATACGTCCCGCGCACCCAGCTGCAAGTGAGACATCCATGAACCAGACAGGTTTACCCGCCCGCCGCTCTGCGCATCATCTGCTGATGCAGATCACTGGCGAGGGCCGACTGATGGCCGAACTGATCGGCGGTGGTGCCTTGGCGCATCTGGAGAACGACGACCGCGCCCGCGCCCAGCGCCTCGCGACTGAAACATTGCGCGGACTTGACCGCGCCGACCGTATGCTGAAACCATACCTCAAGAAGACCCCCCCTGAGTATGTGATGAACGCCCTGCGTCTTGGCGTGATCGAGCTGTGTAGCGGTGAAGCGGCACATGGGGTGGTGAACGCCTATGTCGAAATCGTTGCCCGCAACAAGCGCACCCAGTCAATGAAAGGCTTGACCAACGCCGTCCTGCGCAAGATTGCCGCAGAAGGGCCGGACGGCTGGAACAAGCGCGCCATTCCACTGACCCCCGGTTGGCTGCGGCAACCACTGGTGGCGGCGTGGGGACGGGATGCTGTTGCAGGCATGGAAACCGCGCATTTCGCTGGCGCCCCACTTGATCTGACAGTGAAGGGCGATGCAAAGGCCGTAGCCGAGGCTTTGGGTGGAACGGTCCTGCCCACCGGTTCGGTGCGATTACAGAACGCCGGTCAGGTTTCGACCCTCGAGGGCTACGACGAAGGCGACTGGTGGGTTCAGGATGCCGCGGCGGCCATCCCGGTGAAGCTGTTGGGTGACGTCAAGGGCCTGAAGGTGTTGGATCTTTGTGCCGCACCCGGCGGCAAGGCCATGCAGCTTGCAGCTTTGGGCGCAAAGGTGGCTGCGGTCGATATCTCCCAAAAGCGCATGGACCGCATCCGCGAAAACCTCGCCCGTGTCGGACTGACAGCGGAATGTGTGGTGAGCGATGCCTTTGCCTACGACAAGGGCGGATTTGATGCGGTTCTGCTGGATGCCCCCTGCTCTGCCACTGGCACAATCAGGCGGCACCCTGATCTGCCTTATGCAAAGGACGGGTCCGAGTTTGGGGCGCTGATCGACCAGCAGGAAGCGATGATTGATCACGCCCTGACCTTGTTAGGGCCTGGCGGACGGCTTGTGTTCTGCACCTGCTCTCTCTTGCCGGATGAGGGCGAGGTCCAGGCAGAAGGCGCCCTTGTGCGTCACCCTGATCTGGCAATCGACGCCGACGCTCTGCGCATTGACGGCATCGAACCGGACTGGATCACAGACGAAGGCGGTCTGCGCCTGCGCCCTGACTATTGGCCGGACATGGGCGGCATGGATGGCTTCTATATGGCGGTTCTGCGAAAGGCTGCGTGACTTAAGGACGGGCATTTCCTATGGTCTTTGCAAAACAACCCGTGACGCGAGCAATCCGAGGCTGCAGGAATTGGCCCAATCCACAACATGGCGTGAGCGCCGGACGCGTTTTGTGCACCGCTGGCATGCGCGCCGTGCAGCACGGACGACCGTTGCCACCGCGTTTGTGAAGCTTCCGGAACCGCGCACCATCGGCGTGGTAGAACGCGGCCGGCAACTCAGTGCAGGAAAGTTTCTGTTCTCGGGCCTCTTTGTTGAGGGCAAATACTCGATCTGGGAGATCGCCGCAGCCTATCCCGAGATCGCTGACGAGATTCAGGGGTGTGAATGGTTGGATGATCTGGCCGCTGTTGGCGATGACAGCGCAAGGTCACTGGCGCAGCAATGGGTCTTTGCTTGGATCGACAGGTACGGCAATGGCCGTCGGGGCGGCTGGACACCCGGCATCACCGGACGTCGCGTGATGCGCTGGATCAACCATGGTCCGTTCTTGCTCCGGGGTCAGGACAAGGCCGTTTCTGAACGGTACTTCCAGTCTGTAGCAGCACAGACGCTGTTTGTTTCCCGCCGCTGGCCGAGCGCGCGCCCCGGCTTGCGCAGGTTCGAAGCCTTGGCCGGGACGATCCATGCAAGCCTGTCTCTCAAAGGTCTTGAAGGCCACGCAGAACCCGCCATCGCAGCGCTTGCGCAGGACTGTAGCGACCACATAGGCACCGACGGTTCCATCGCTACGCGCAAACCACAGGACTTGCTTGACGTTCTCAGCCTGCTGAACTGGACCGCCCAGACCCTCGAAGACGCAGGACGCGCCGTACCGCGCGAGATATCCGAGGCAATTGCGCGGATCGTACCGACCTTGCGTGCGCTGCGACATGCGGACGGCAGACTGGCCCGCTTTCATGGTGGAAGTGAGGGAGTGGAGGGGCGGCTGGACGCGGCGCTGGTTGCGACGGGGATCAAGACCCAACCTGACCCGAGGACTTATATGGGGTTCGCCCGCCTTGCCGCAGGGCGCACCACGGTGATTGTCGATGCCGCCGCGCCCCCGAACGGCATGGCGTCAGCCGAGGCCCATGCCAGCACTTTGGGGCTCGAACTGACCTCTGGCCGCAGGCCGGTGATTGTGAATTGCGGCTCTGGAGCGCGCTTTGGAGAAGAATGGCGCAGGGCAAGCCGGGCAACGCCCAGCCACTCGACAATGATGATCGAGGGTGTCTCTTCATCCCACCTTGGCCCGAATGGGCGTTTGGCAAACGGGCATGAGCTTTTGACAGAACTGCCCACTCTGGTGCAATGCGCACACAGCGAGGCAGACAGCTTCCGTAAGCTTGAACTGTCGCACAATGGCTACCAAGGCTCTCATGGATTGACCCATGCGCGCATTCTGCAACTTTCCGCAGACGGACGGTCACTCGAAGGCAAGGATTTGCTCACAACACTTGGTGCCAAAGACGAAACGGCCTTTGAACAGGCGCAGACCTCCGGCGGGCTGCCCTATGCTATCCGATTCCATCTGCATCCTGACGTGACACCTGCGATTGACGCGGCGGGGACAACGGTGTCTCTCACCCTCAAATCGGGCGAGGTCTGGCAACTGCGCCACGATGGCAAGGCAAATCTCGCCCTCACTCCTTCGGTTTATCTGCAAAATCGGCGATTAAAGCCCATTCCAACGCAGCAGGTGGTTTTATCCGGACGCACAATAGCCTATGCGACGCGTGTCCGTTGGTCGTTGGCAAAAACGCAAGGCACACCCAATGCGGTGCGGGACTTTGCGCAGGCTGATCCTCTGGACGCGATTGACTAGCCGATCAAAAGGACACCCATGACCGATCTTGCCCCGCTGCGCCGCGCCCTGCTTTCTGTATCTGACAAAACTGGGTTGATTGACCTTGGCCATGCGCTTGCCGCGCGCGGGGTCGAACTCCTGTCGACCGGCGGTTCCGCCAAGGCGCTCCGCGATGCGGGGCTCACTGTGCGCGACGTCGCGGATGTCACGGGATTTCCAGAAATGATGGACGGGCGGGTCAAGACGCTTCATCCGGTCGTGCATGGCGGCCTGCTTGCACGGCGCGATCTGGAAGGCCACCGCGATGCAATGATCGAACACAACATCGGACCAATCGACCTGCTGGTGGTGAACCTTTATCCCTTTGAAGAGACCGTCGCCAAAGGTGCCGATTTCGACACCTGCATCGAAAATATCGATATCGGCGGACCCGCGATGATCCGCTCTGCCGCCAAGAACCACACTTTTGTAACCGTTGTGACGGATGTCGAAGACTACGACGCGCTGCTGGCCGAGTTGGATGCCAACGATGGGCAGACAACGCTGGCCCTGCGCCAGCGCCTCGCACAGACCGCCTATGCCCGCACAGCAGCTTATGACACCGCCGTCAGCACGTGGATGGCTGGCGCGATCGGTCTGGACACGCCGCGCCGCAGGTCTTTTAGCGGGACCTTCAAACAGAAGATGCGCTATGGCGAAAACAGCCACCAGTCGGCGGCCTTCTATACCGACGGCACAGGCCGCCCCGGCGTGGCGACTGCCGTGCAGCATCAGGGCAAGGAACTGTCCTACAACAACATCAACGACACAGATGCCGCCTTTGAACTGGTGGCCGAGTTCGATCCCGCCGATGGTCCCGCTGTTGCGATCATCAAACATGCCAACCCCTGCGGTGTGGCGCGCGGAGCGACGTTGCTGGAGGCCTACCAGCACGCGTTTGACTGTGATCGCACCAGCGCGTTCGGTGGCATCGTTGCGCTGAACCAACCACTTGATGAAGACACCGCCAAAGCGATTGTCGAGATTTTCACCGAAGTCGTGATCGCCCCCGGTGCCTCTGATGCAGCAAAAGCGGTTTTTGCCGCCAAGAAGAACCTGCGCCTGCTGACAACAGAAGGCTTGCCTGATGTGAGGGCTCCGATCACAACCTACCGGCAGGTCGCGGGCGGTATGTTGGTGCAGGACAAGGACACAGGCTATGTCGGCATAGACGACCTGAAAGTCGTCACCAAACGCGCCCCGTCAGAAGCGCAAATGGCTGATCTGCTTTTCGCATGGAAAGTAGCCAAACACGTGAAATCCAACGCCATCGTCTATGTGAAAGACAAAGCGACAGTCGGCGTCGGTGCTGGCCAGATGTCACGTCTCGACAGTGCGCTGATTGCCGCCAAAAAGGCCGAGCGTATGGCAGAGGCGATGGGCCTGCCTGCGCCGCTTACCAAAGGCTCTGCCGTGGCATCCGATGCCTTCTTTCCTTTCGCCGACGGCCTGATGGAAGCGGCAGCAGCGGGCGCAACCTGCGTGATCCAACCGGGCGGTTCAATGCGCGACGACGAGGTGATCGCGGCCGCCGACGCCGCAGGGATCGCCATGGTGTTCACGGGTATGCGCCACTTCCGGCACTAGGAGAGCTGCCATGCGGTTGATGTTCTGGACGGGCATTTGGATTTTCGCACTGGATCAGGTGATCAAGTTCCATGTGCTCTTTAACCTCTTTGGGCTGAAATGGGCGCAAGTCACCGTCCCGTCAGATCAACTCCCCTATCCGCAATCGGTGGACGTTTTTCCGCCATTTCTTGTATTGCGGATGGCTTGGAACCGTGGGGTCAACTTCGGGCTCTTCGCCGATTTTGACATGCGCTGGGTGCTGATCGGGGTCGCCTTCGCGATTACCGCCGCAGTGATCTGGTGGCTGAACAAGGTAGGTGGAACCAAATCGGTCTACATTTCCGGTGGGCTCTTGATCGGTGGCGCGATGGGAAATGTCATTGATCGCATATTTTATGGCGCAGTTGCTGATTTCCTGAACATGTCGTGTTGCGGCATCAACAACCCCTACGCCTTCAATGTGGCAGATATCTGCATCTTTCTGGGGGCCATCGGGCTCGCGTTTCTGGCGGATGACAAAAAGAAATCGGCGTGACCTCCTCTCCGGCTTGGGCTAAACAAAGTCGACACACCCTGAGGTATCATTAATGCGTGCGCTTTCGTTTTCTGTTCTGGCCATGATTTTGGTAGCAGCCTGCGGCAACACGGATCGCCCCTTGCGCGACCTCAGACCTGCGGGCGCCGGACCTGATGAATTTGCGGTCATCCCTGCTGATCCGCTCGAGATTCCCGACACCTTTACCCTGCCAGCGCCGACACCCGGTGGCGTCAATCGCGCGGACCCGACACCCAATGCCGATGCAATCCAGGCCTTGGGCGGTTCGGCCTCGGCACAGTCAGCCGGGGGCGTGCCTGCAGGCGATGCAGCCCTTGTCGCGCGGGCAAGCCGCTATGGTGTGGATCCAAATATCAGAGCAGAACTTGCGGCGACAGATGCGGCGCGGCTCGATCGCGCGCGGCGCAGCAATCTCTTTAACCCTCTTGGACGCGACCGGTATTTTCCGGCCTATGCCCGACAAGCGCTTGATGCGCCATCGGAACTCGCGCGGCTTCAGGCGCTTGGCATCACTGTCCCTCAGGTTCCTGCCGCGACCGTTGATGCCAGCGAAAACGCTGCAAACGGTTTTCTGGGGCAACTCGGACTGCGCGAAAACTGCGTGTTCACGACAGCCGGTTCGCCTGATGGACGCCTGCGCCGGGTCTGCACCCCCGAAAACGCGGAATAACCGCTGCTCACATCCGCGTAAGGTGACTTGATCCTTACGCAAAGCAGCGTAGGTATCTTGGGAGACATTTCGAAAAGGGTGCCCATGACACGTCTATTCGCCGCTCTGGCTTTCATGCTGTCGGCAGTCGCCGCGCAAGCTGAAGAAGTCACAACCTACACGCTCGACAACGGGATGGATGTTGTCGTCATTGAAGACCACCGCGCCCCCGTTGTTGTACATATGTTGTGGTACAAAGTGGGCTCTGCCGATGAACCTGTCGGTGCGTCGGGTGTGGCACATTTTCTGGAGCATCTGCTTTTCAAGGCAACCGATGTCCTTGAATCGGGCGAGTTTTCTGCAACCGTTGCGGCCAATGGCGGCAGTGACAACGCCTTTACCAGTTATGATTATACCGCCTATTTCCAACGCGTTGCCGCTGACCGTCTTGAACTGATGATGCAAATGGAAAGCAACCGCATGAACAATCTGCGGATCACAGAAGAGGACGTGGAAACCGAGCGTCAGGTGATCCTTGAAGAACGCAACCAGCGCACCGAGAACAACCCCAACGCGCTGGCCCGCGAACAGTTCCGCGCAGCCCTTTTCCAGAACCACCGCTATGGCGTTCCGATCATTGGCTGGAAACACGAGATGGAACAGCTTGATCTGCAGGACGCACTGGATTTCTACGACCTATACTATTCACCGAACAACGCCATCCTGGTTGTTGCCGGTGATGTGAAGCCGGACGAGGTTTTTGCCCTTGCCGAAAAATACTACGGGGTGATCCCTGCCGAAGAACAGCTTCCCGTGCGTGAACGTCCACAGGAACCACCGCAACGCGCCGAACGGCGGATCACCTATGTCGATGAACGTGTCAGCCAGCCATATCTGGTGCGCAGCTATCTTGCGCCAGAGCGCGACCCCGGTGCCCAGCAAGAAGCCGCAGCGCTGGTGTATCTGGCCGAATTGCTGGGGGGGTCACCTTTCACGTCGGCTTTGGGGCAGGCGCTGCAGTTCGACACACAGACCGCAATCTACACCAATGCCTCCTATAGCGGGTCATGGTTGGATAACGGTACATTCTCGTTCGTGGTTGTCCCCGCAGACGGTGTGGCGCTGTCCGAGGCAGAGGCCGCCATGGACGAGGTCATCAGTGCTTTCATGGAAGGCGAGATTGATCCCGATCGCATGGAAAGCATCCGCACCCAGTTGCGAGCTTCGGAGATTTACGCGCTCGATGATGTACAGGGACTGGCGCGACGCTATGGCGCGGCACTGACCCAGAGCCTGACAATCGCGGATGTTCAGGCATGGCCGGATATTTTGCAGGCGGTCACCGAAGATGACATCAAGGCCGTCGCGGCCAAGGTGCTAAACAGGGATCAATCCGTGACCGGTTGGGTCGTGGCCGATCAAGAGGAGGCAAGCTGATGCTGCGTATATTTGCCGCTGTTTGCCTGACGATCCTTGCGACAACTGCACGTGCGGAAATCGACATCAAGGAAGTCACATCGCCCGGTGGGATCAACGCTTGGGTTGTCGAAGAACCATCAATCCCATTCGTAGCACTTGAACTGCGGTTCCGCGGAGGCGCTTCGCTGGACTTGCCCGGCAAGCGCGGTGCGACGAACCTGATGACCGCTTTGCTGGAAGAAGGTTCTGGCGATATGGCCGCACAGGAATTCCAAGCGACGCTTGAAGATCTTGCAGCAAGCCTCAGCTTTCGTGCCTTTGACGATTCCATCGCGGTTTCCGCACGCTTCCTGACCGAAAACAAAGAAGACGTTATCGCATTGTTGCGGCAGGCGCTGATCGAACCTCGATTTGACCAAGACGCCCTTGAACGGGTCCGCGCGCAGGTCATTTCCGGCATTGCGAGCGATGAGAAAAGCCCCAACGCGATCGCCCGTTCCGCTTTTAATGCAGCCGCTTTTGGCGACCATCCTTACGGATCAACGACAGATGGCACGGTTGAAAGCGTCAATGCTTTGACCCGGCAGGATATGTTCGACGCGCACCGCAATGCGCTTGTCCGTGATCGTCTTTATGTGTCTGTCGTCGGCGACACGACCGCAGAAACAGTCGGTGCATTGCTGGACGATCTACTGGGGGAGTTGCCGGTCGAAGGCCCGCCGTTGCCCGAGAATGTTGCATTTGGCCTGGAAGGTGGCATCACGGTTGTTGATTTTGAGACCCCTCAGGCAGTCGCGTTCTTTGGTCACAGTGGCATTAAGCGGGATGACGAAGATTTTTTTGCTGCCTTTGTTGTGAACCATGTACTGGGTGCGGGCGGATTTGAATCCCGCCTGATGACAGAGGTGCGGGAAAAACGGGGTCTGACATATGGAATTAGTTCGTTTCTGGTGCCAAAGTTCCATGCTGAAATGATGCTTGGAACTGTCGCTTCATCGAATGAAACCATCGCCGAGGCGATTGACGTCACCCGCGACGAATGGGCACGTATGGCAGCAGAGGGTATGACAGCCGAAGAGCTGGCTGTCGCCAAGACCTATCTGACCGGCGAATATCCCCTGCGCTTTGATGGCAATGCCGAAATTGCAAAGATCATGGTCGGGATGCAGATGATCGGACTGACGCCGGAGTATGTGGTCAACCGCAATGACTTTGTGAACGCCGTGACACTGGAAGATGCGAACAGGGTCGCGGCCGCGCTCTTGCGCCCTGAAGACCTGCATTTTGTCGTTGTTGGCAAGCCTGCCGGACTGGAAAACACACAGTAGCGGCGTATATTCTTGATCCGGGAATTGGTCTGGCGGAAGGAAATTCCAGCATTTCTTTCGCCCGTTTTCCCCTCGCAGAATCGCGGCCAGTCGTGCTAGACCTTGTGGCATGGCAATCGCAGACCCCCAGATACAGGCACGCCCCGTCATACGGCAACTGGATGACGCTGCAATCAACAGGATTGCAGCGGGCGAAGTGCTGGAACGTCCTGCCTCTGCGGTCAAGGAACTTGTCGAAAACAGTATCGACGCGGGCGCCACGCGCATCGAAGTGGTCATTGCCGATGGCGGTAAGACACTTATCCGCGTGACCGACGATGGCTGTGGGATGGCCCCCACGGATTTGCCGTTGGCCCTGTCACGCCATGCGACATCAAAAATCGACGGCTCAGACCTGCTGAACATCAGATCATTCGGCTTTCGCGGCGAAGCTTTGCCATCGCTGGGCGCAACAGGTCGTCTGACGATCACATCCCGCGCAAAGGGCGCTGATGCTGCGACAATCAGCGTTGCTGGCGGACAGGCCGAGGCGGTGAAACCCGCTGCTTTGTCATCGGGAACAGTGATCGAACTGCGCGATCTGTTTTATGCGACACCCGCCCGTCTCAAATTCCTGCGCACCGACCGCGCCGAGGCACAGGCCGTTACCGATGTCGTCAAAAGACTGGCCATGGCGGAACCTTTCGTTACCTTCATTTTGCGGGATGCGTCAAAGGGCGACAACCGTGTGGTGTTCCGCGCGGATGCAGAAACCGGTGACCTTTTTGATGCGCTGCACGGGCGTTTGCGCACCGTTCTGGGTAGGGATTTCGCGGAAAACGCGCTGCGTATCGATACCCAGCGCGATGGATTTCACCTGACTGGCTATGCCGCGTTGCCGACCTATTCGCGCGGTGCGGCAGTCGCGCAATTCCTTTTTGTGAACGGACGCCCTGTGCGTGACAAAATGCTGCTTGGTGCCTTACGCGCGGCCTATATGGACGTGCTGTCGCGTGACAGGCACCCAGTTGCGGCGCTCTTTGTCGACTGCGACCCGACCCTCGTCGACGTGAACGTTCACCCCGCCAAGTCCGAGGTCCGCTTTCGCGATCCGGGCACTGTCCGCGGGCTCATTGTTTCAGGTCTGCGACATGCCTTGGCCGGTGCGGGGCATCGCGCCTCGACGACAGTCGCCAACGCGACCTTGGGGGCGATGACGCCCGTTCAACCCGAACCGCGTGTCTACCAGATGGACAGGCCCAGTTTCAGTGCGCGTTCGATGACATTTCAGGCGCAGGCCCCCGGTTTTGGCGAAGCCCCCTCTGCACGGATCGAACCTGTCATCGAGGATGAGCCTGACGATTTGCCTCTCGGGGCCGCACGCGCGCAGGTGCATCAAAACTACATCATCGCGCAGACCGAAAAAGGGATCGTGATCGTTGACCAGCACGCCGCCCACGAACGGCTGGTTTATGAAAAGCTCAAGGCGCAGATGGCCGAAAACGGGGTTGCGGCACAGGCTCTGCTGATCCCTGAGGTCGTGGAGCTTTCCGAGAACGAAGCGACCCAACTGCTGGAGATTGCCGATGATCTCGCCAAGTTTGGCCTGACCATCGAACCGTTTGGCGGAGGGGCCATTGCCGTGCGTGAAACCCCCGCCATTCTGGGCGAAGTCAACGCCGCCGCCATGATCCGCGATATTCTTGATGAATTGGCCGATCAAGGCGATAGCGCATCCGTTCAGGCACGGATCGAGGCAATCCTGAGCCGTGTCGCCTGTCACGGCTCCATCCGCGCGGGCCGTCGGATGCAGGCAGCCGAAATGAATGCGCTACTGCGCGAAATGGAGGCCACGCCACTGTCCGGACAATGCAACCACGGGCGTCCGACCTACGTTGAACTCAAACTGACCGACATCGAGCGGCTCTTCGGACGCACATGATCCAGATCGGAGAGAACACCTATGACCTGAGCGATCCGATGGTGATTGCAGTTATCGCAGGCGGCGCAATTGTCCTTTTGGTGCTGATCCTGCTGATGATGACCGTACGGCGCGCAGGGAAATCAGCCGAAGCGGTTCAGTTCGTCGCCAGTCAGGTCGGGCGCCTCTCGCAGGATGTGCAGTCGCTGGGGCAAGGGCAGCAGCAACTGGCGGGCAACATCCGTACCGTCAGCGATGCGCAGGCGACAGCGCAGGTTCAGGTGGTACAAACGATGGAAGCGCGGCTGGCCGAAGTGCAAGCGCAGGTGGCAGAAAGACTGGCCGACAACGCCCTGAAATCCGCCCGGTCTCTGGCCGAGATGCAAGAGCGCATGAAAGACACGCTTTCCGGCACCTCCGAGAAAACCACCAAGAGCCTGACAGAGCTGCAAGAGCGCCTTGCAACAATCGACAAGGCGCAGACGAATATCGAAAAACTCTCGGGCGATGTGCTGTCATTGCAGGACATCCTGTCCAACAAGCAAAGGCGCGGCATGTTTGGCGAAATCCAGTTGACCGATATCGTATCCAAAGCCTTGCCCGCCGACAGCTATGCGCTGCAATATACCCTTTCAAACAGCAAGCGGGCCGACTGCGTCGTGCACCTGCCAAACCCGCCCGGCCCCATCGTGATCGACGCAAAATTCCCGTTCGAAGCCTACGAAGCCTTTGCCGCCGCCGATACCGCGCAGCTTCAACAGGTGGCGCTGCGTGATCTGGGCAACGCCGTGCGCAAGCACATCAAGGACATCAGCGAAAAATATATCATCGAAGGCGAAACAGCCGATGGCGCAATCATGTTCCTGCCCTCAGAGGCGGTTTATGCCGAACTGCACGCGCGCCTGCCCGATGTTGTGCGCAGCGGGTTTGACGCCCGGGTCTGGATCGTGTCGCCCACCACCTGTATGGCGACGCTGAACACAATGCGGGCCATCCTGAAAGACGCGCGGATGCGCGAGCAGGCTGGTGAAATCCGCAAGGCCCTGCGGTTGCTGCACCGTGATGTCGAGATCATCGGTGAAAAAGCCGGCAAGCTGGAAACACATTTGAGACAAGCAGGCGAAGATGTATCCGGCGTACTGACCGCCGCGACAAGAGCAGGAAAGCGCGCCGACCGGCTGGACAATTTCGACTTTGAGGAATTGGCGCCTGAAACAGAGACCAAGGTCGTGCCGATCATCCCCTCCAAGGGATAACAGCCGCTACTCTGTCCCCCATTGGAGCGACCACTTTCGGTATGATTGCCACATCAGACTGTGCAATCAGGCGGCACTCACGACGTTGCGATTTGCATCTTGCGGCTGCACTCTCTATAAGCTTCTGAAAATAAAACAAATACTCGAGCGGTTTCCGAATGCGAACGACCCTAACATCGCTGTGGCGCGATTTCCTGCGCCTTATGTTCCAACGCCCCAAGCGTTTGCAGGTTGCTGCACTCTGTTATCGCGGCAACGGGTCCGATATGGAAGTTCTGTTGGTGACCAGTCGCGACACAGGCCGCTGGATCATTCCCAAGGGCTGGCCGATTACGGGACTTCAGACATCGGAAGCGGCATTGCAGGAAGCGTGGGAAGAAGCTGGTGTTGTCGACAGCAAGGCAAACCCGCACCCGATTGGGACATACACATACGACAAAGTCATGCACGCAGGCTTGCCCGTACCAGTCGAAACCCTGGTCTATCCTGTCAATGTCAAGCGGCTTTCCCCAGAGTTCCCCGAGGCAAGTGAACGCGAACGCCGTTGGGTTTCACCCGACGCGGCCGCCGACCTTGTAAAAGAGAGTGAATTAAAGGAAATTTTCCGTCGTATGACCAGTCTCAGCCCTCAGAACGTTCAACACAGTTGATTTTTGCCTCCGATGACCGCTAGTGCAGTGCGAAATACATCAGAGGGTGGCAACGAATGGCAAATACGAACGAGGGCGATCCACGCCACCTTGAAACTCTGGACCGTGACCTTGGGCGTTACTCCAACCTTGAGCTTGCAACAAACTATGTTTCGCGCCCGCTGATCGGAACAGGGATCGCGTTCTTGTTCGTGGTCATCGCAGGTCTGGCTGCCGCTCTCTTTTTTGGACATGCCAACGAGTCACTGATCGTAGTCACGGCGGCTTGTCTGGGCGCCTATATGGCGTTGAACATCGGCGCCAATGATGTCGCCAACAATATGGGGCCCGCGGTCGGTGCAAATGCCCTGACGATGGGCGGTGCCATTGCAATTGCCGTTGTATTTGAAAGCGCGGGTGCACTGATTGCGGGGGGTGATGTGGTATCTACCATCGCAAAGGGCATTATTGCACCTGAAAGCATGGGAACCGCGACAACCTTTATCTGGGCAATGATGTCGGCGCTTTTGGCCGCCGCGTTCTGGGTCAATCTTGCAACATGGGTTGGTGCACCGGTCTCGACAACACATTCTGTGGTCGGCGGCGTCATGGGTGCTGGTATTGCTGCAGCGGGTTTCGCTGCAGTGAACTGGCCCACAATGGGGGCAATTGCCGCCAGTTGGGTTGTATCACCCTTGCTGGGCGGTCTGATCGCAGCAGGTTTTCTTGCGTTGATCAAATCCCGGATCATCTATCAGGATGACAAGATTGCAGCAGCCCGAAAATGGGTGCCTTTGCTGGTCGGTATCATGGCAGGCACCTTTGCATCTTATCTGGTCCTCAAAGGCCTCAAAAAGATCATGAAGATTGATCTGCCGACGGCTCTCTTGATCGGTGCGATCATTGGCGCAATCGTCTGGGTCGTGATGATCCCGGTCATCAAAAAGCAGTCCGAAGGACTTGAGAACCGCAACAGGTCTCTCAAAGCACTGTTCAGTATTCCGCTGGTCGTCTCTGCTGCACTGCTGAGCTTTGCCCATGGTGCAAACGATGTTGCAAATGCTGTTGGCCCCCTTGCAGCGATTGTGCAGGCAGCACAGTCAGGCGACTTTCTGACCGCATTCAACATTCCGCTTTGGGTCATGGTGATCGGTGCGCTGGGCATTTCCTTTGGCTTGTTTCTCTTTGGGCCAAAACTCATCCGCATGGTCGGAAGCCAGATCACCAAACTGAACCCGATGCGCGCCTACTGCGTCGCGCTGTCAGCCGCAATCACCGTGATTGTTGCAAGCTGGCTCGGCCTGCCCGTCAGCTCGACCCATATCGCGGTGGGTGCTGTTTTTGGTGTTGGCTTCTTTCGGGAGTGGGACGCAGAGCGTCGCATCAAGAAAGCGCGCCTCGAAATCCCGAACCGCACGATGTATGCCCCCGAAGAAAGGCGGCGACGCAAACTGGTGCGCCGGTCGCATTTCATGACGATCATCGCGGCATGGGTGATCACCGTACCAGCTGCGGCTCTTTTGTCGGCTTGTTTTTTTCTTGCACTGAACACAGTGCTTGGCTGACAGCGAACACCACCAAAAAGAGCGGGGGTTAAATCCCGATAAACCTTTGTGCGATCCGCGGCATCAGGCCATTGAAACGCAATGGCGCATCAGTTGCGGCCAGACAAATGCAATCCATGCCGTCTTCGGCGACGGGTGTGTGATGCAGATCTTCGTTTGCAACCTCGACGTCACCAGCGGCAAAGCGATCATCCTCGTCGGTGAATGCTCCTTGCAAGACAAGCGTCAGTTCCGTTCCGTGATGCCCGTGATCAGGGACGGCAGTACCAGCGGGAATCCGCAGCAGTCGAACGCTCGCATCGCCAGAGGTATTCAGCACCAACTGGCTAACACCACCGCCAACCTTGCGCCACTTCAGACTGTCGACATCCCCGCTGACATAGTCCTGTAACGGACCGGGAAACAGGCTGTTGCGGTCGCGGATCGGCGCAGGCTCTTCCGGCCGATCACCCGCGTCAATCAAGGCAAGTGTCGCGGCCAGTGCGCCTTCTGCGACATCAACCGGTTCGCTGTCCAGCATCACTTCGCCACCCACGGCATCATATTCAGCCAAGGCCGCACGGCAGGTGTCACACATCGTAATATGTGTGGCGACGACAAGATTGAAGGCTTCCGGCAGCGTTCCCGCGGCGTATCCGATCAAAAGTGGCTCGGTCAGGTGATGTTTAATCTGTTTCATGTCGTTCATCATTTCATTGCGTGGCGCAGCCTATCCAGCGCCAACCTAATCCGCGATTTGATCGTGCCCAGCGGCAATCCCGTCTCTGCGGCAATCTGGCTATGGCTCAACTCGCCAAAGTAGGCGCGTTCGATCAGTTTTCTTTGTTCTTCGGGCAATGTGGCCAGGGCCTGCCCGAGTTGTTCCGTTTCTTGTTGCAAACCCATTGCTTCGGCCTGGTCAGGCTCTGCTTCGGGTCCCCATGGCAATTCTTCCGGCTCTGGCCTACGCTGCTTGCGCAGAATGTCGATCTTGCGGTTCCGGGCGATTGTGAAAATCCAAGTGGATACACTCGCCTTTGTCGGGTCGAACATATGAGCCTTGTTCCAAAGGGTCGCCATGACCTCCTGTGTGCATTCTTCTGCCAGATCCGGGCTGGCCCCCGATTTCATCAAAAACGACTTCACGCGCGGCG
>CAZTKF010000046.1:0-13038 GCA_964614205.1 uncultured Loktanella sp.
GGCACTTGGATCGATTCCCCGATTGCCGGAGGCGGAGGCGATGCTGCCATGACGGCACTGCGCGCACGTGTTGTGGCGGGCAACCCGCCAACGGCCGTTCAGTTGAAGGGGCCCGGTATTCAGGAATGGGCTGACGAGGGTGCATTGAACGACGTTGATGATGTCGCGCAAGCCGAAGGCTGGGACGCCGTGCTGCCACCCGTCCTTGCTGAAATCATGAAATATGACGGAAAATATGTTGCGGCACCGGTGAATATCCACCGCGTCGATTGGTTCTGGGCAAGCCCTGATGCCTTGGAGGCCGCAGGCGTCACATCCATGCCAACGACATGGGACGAATTCAACGCTGCTGCAGACAAACTGATGGCAGCCGGAATCACGCCACTGGCGCATGGTGGTCAGCCATGGCAGGACGCCACTTTGTTCGAAGATGTCGTTCTGGGGATCGGCGGCGCAGACTTTTACCGGCGGGCGCTTGTCGATCTTGATCAAGAGGCCTTGAAGAGCGACACGATGGTCGCGTCGTTTGATCAATTGCGCAAGCTGCGTGGCTACGTTGATCCGAATTTCTCGGGGCGCGACTGGAACCTCGCGACTGCCATGGTCATGCGCGGCGAGGCCGGGTTTCAGATTATGGGTGACTGGGCCAAAGGTGAATTCCTAGCCGCTGGCGAGGTTCCGGGCGAGGACTTCCTCTGTGCACCAACCCCGGGCAACGGATTTGTGCTGAACTCCGACAGCTTTGCCTTTTTCAAGGTCGCGGGCGAAGAGAACCGTGCAGGTCAGGAGTTGTTGGCAAGCCTGATCATGTCACCTGATTTTCAGGAAACGTTCAATCTGGCCAAAGGCTCGATTCCTGCGCGGACAGATGTCCCGCTGGATGCATTCGACGCCTGTGCGCAGCGGTCCCACGCCGATCTGCTTGCGGCAGTCGAGTCTGACTCTCTGGTGCCATCAATGGCGCACGAGATGGCGATCCCACGGTCGGTCCGTGGTGAGTTTCTTGATCTGGTGACAGAGTTCTTCAACTCGGACATGAGCTCGCGTGACGCCGCCGACCGCCTGGCTGACGCCGTGCTGCGCGCGCAATAACAGGAAGACGGCAGCCGGTGGCTCTTCGGGCCTCCGGCTGTTCTCACCGATGAGCGGACAGACCCCCATTTTTCAAACGATTTCGCGTGGATTGGAACGGCGACTGCCACTGATCGTGGTATCACCGCTTTTTGCGGCCAGCCTGTTCTTCGTTTACGGCTTCATCGCGTGGACGGCGTATATATCGTTCACCAAGTCAGGCATGATGCCGAACTACACCTTCGATGGCATCGCGCAATATGAACGACTTTGGGCAACGCCACGGTGGTACGTGGCACTGGGAAACCTGTTCCTCTTTTCGGGCCTCTTTATCGCGATTTCTATGGCGATCGGTATTCTGCTGGCGATCCTGCTCGACCAGCGTATACGGGCCGAAGGCGTTATTCGCACCATTTTTCTTTATCCGATGGCCTTGTCCTTCATAGTGACAGGAACGGTTTGGAAGTGGATCCTGAACCCCGGTTTGGGCATCGAGCGCATGGTGCGGGAAGCAGGTTTCGAGGATTTCACGTTCGACTGGTTGGTCAACTCGGACTATGCAATCTACACGATCGTCATCGCGGCGGTCTGGCAGTCCTCGGGCTATGCGATGGCCCTTTTCCTTGCGGGCCTCAGGTCGGTTGACGACGAAATCCTCAAGGCTGCCGCAATCGACGGGGCAGGACCGGTCCGTGTCTATGCAAGCATTGTCATGCCTATCCTGCGTCCGGTGTTCCTGTCGACAGTGATCCTGCTGGCCCATCTGGCCATCAAGAGCTTTGATCTGGTGATTGCTTTGACAGGCGGCGGACCTGGCTACGCAACTGATATGCCCGCGACCTTCATGTATGCCTTTGCGTTTCAACGCAGTGAACTGGGTGTTGCTGCAGCCAGTGCAACGATGATGCTGATGACCATCATCGCGATCATCGTACCCTATCTCTATTCGGAACTGCGGGGGACACGGCAATGAAGGCGCACCCGACCAGCGGTATCGTGCGTGCAAAGGGTCTCAAGCATCGCCTGATGCGCGGACTGCTGTTTCTGGTCTTGGGGGCCTTCTGCCTCTATTACCTCGTCCCTTTGGTGGTGATGATTTCGACCTCGCTCAAGTCGCTTGAGGAAATTCGAGCCGGCTCGCTTTTGTCGCTGCCACGTGACGTGACTTTCGATGCCTGGGGCAAAGCGTGGAACTCCGCCTGTGTCGGGGTGCGCTGCAATGGCTTGGAACCCTATGTCTGGAACTCGATCCTGATGACGGTACCTGCTGTGTTGATCTCGACCATACTAGGGGCACTGAACGGCTATGCCCTGACCAAATGGCGGTTTCGCGGGGCCAACGTCATTTTCGCGCTGATGCTTTTCGGGGCTTTCATCCCATTTCAGGTCGTCCTTTTGCCTATGGCGCGGACATTGGGGCAACTGGGGCTTGCCGGGAGCGTTCCGGGATTGATCCTCGTGCATTCAGTGTATGGTTTGGCCTTCACCACGCTTTTCTTCCGCAACTTCTTTATCGGTGTGTCAGACGGCATTCTGCAGGCGGCCAAGATCGACGGAGCAGGTTTTTTTCGCATCTTCTTCGGGATTGTTCTGCCGATGTCACTGCCTGCCATAGTAGTCACGGTGATCTGGCAATTCACGCAGATCTGGAACGATTTCCTTTTCGGGGTGGCCTTCACCGTGGGCGACAGCAACCCGGTCACAGTGGCATTGAACAACCTCGTCAACACGTCGACCGGCATCAAGGAATATAACGTGGATATGGCCGCAGCGATCATCGCAGCGCTGCCGACGCTTGCTGTCTATGTCATGGCGGGCGCCTATTTTGTGCGCGGTTTGTCCGCTGGTGCAGTGAAAGGATAGCGACATGGCGTCAGGTATCAGGCTGGAGAAAGTGCAGAAATTCTTTGGCGCGAACGAAGTGATCCGCAGTATCGACCTCGAGATCGAACCGGGAGAATTCATCGTGCTTGTCGGGCCATCAGGGTGTGGCAAGTCGACACTTCTGAACCTGATCGCGGGGTTGGAAACCCTGTCTGCCGGCCATGTCTACATCGGTGACGCATTGGTCGATGATACCCCGCCGCGTGACCGCGATATCGCAATGGTGTTCCAGTCATACGCGCTGTATCCGACCAAGACGGTGCGCCAGAATATCACATTCGGGATGCAGACACGCAGCATCCCCAAGCACGATCAGGACACGGCTGTAGCAGAATTCACCCGTCTTTTGCAGATCGAGAAACTCCTTGAGCGCAAGCCCAAACAACTCTCGGGCGGGCAGCGTCAAAGGGTGGCCATGGGCCGCGCATTGGTGCGCAAGCCAGCAGTATTTCTTTTTGATGAACCCTTGTCGAATCTTGATGCAAAGCTGCGGATCGAGATGCGGACGGAGATCAAGAAGCTGCACCAGCGGTTGGGAAAGACCGTGGTCTATGTCACTCACGACCAGATTGAGGCGATGACCCTCGCAACCCGCATTGCCGTGATGGACAATGGCCATATCCGGCAGTTTGCTGATCCTGCCACGATCTATGAGCACCCTGCAGATTTGTTTGTGGCCGGTTTCATGGGGTCACCACCGATGAATATGATACCGGGGCTGCTGGTGTCTGACGGCGGTATGTTTGTCATGCCGGACAATCAGGAGGGTGGGAACCTGCGTTTTCCACTGCCAGCCGATATGGCGGCGCGCCTTGCAGGTCATGCCAATCAAGAGGTCGTCTTGGGCTTGCGGCCAGAGACCATTTTTGCCGCTGGTACAGAACTACCTGGACCAAACCGCTTTGTCTTTGAGCGCGAAGTCGATGTCGTAGAGCCGACCGGCCCCGATACGATGGTGGTCTTCACGATTGGGGGGCAGGACTTGATTGCACGGGTCAGACCCGAGGATGCGCGCGCACCGGGAACGCGTTTTCGTTTCGAGGTTGACATGGACAAGGCCAAGGTCTTTGACCGTGAGACAGGCCTGAAGCTGTGATACTTCGTGCCTCGTGACAGGCGAACGGACCCTTGCGGATGGATGTGCTGTGTTGACCATTGGCCGAATGCGGTTTTTTTGCCGCAAACTCACTTCCAGAGCGTTTCTGCCCGCGAAAGCGTGAAGGTCAGTACACCGGCCAGCATCAGATACAAGAGTGCGGCATAGGCGTAGACTTCGAGATCGAAACTTCGAGCAAACACAGTTCGGGTTTGGCCCATGAGGTCCATGACTGTAATCGTCGAGACCAAGGCGCTTCCCTTCATGAGCAGGATAATCTCGTTTCCGTATGCAGGCCATGCGATGCGAATAGCCTGTGGCAGCATGATGCGACGCATCGCCTGAAACCAAGACATGCCGACAGTCAGCGCAGCATCCATCTGGCCCTTAGGAACGTTCACAAGACCACCCCTGAGGATTTCTGATACATAGGCGCTGGTGTTCAGGGTAAGGACAAGAAGGCCCACCAACCAAGGATCCCGGAACAACAGCCAGGTCGCGCCCAGACGGTCTGCGCCCAAACTGCCGATACCGTAATAGACGATCCAAAGCTGAACCAAGAGCGGGGTGCCGCGAAAGGCATAGGCAAAGGCCGATGCCGGATATGCAATGACCAGCACGCCCGATAGTCGGGCAAAGGTAACGGCGACGGCGATGAAGAAGCCTATGACGCTGGACAGCAGGAGAAGCTCTATCGTCACGAAGAAACCATCAATGAAGCGTGGGCAAACTGACATGAAAAGGTCAGATGAAACAGGCGACAGTGCCTCGCAGATGGCATCGGATGCAATAAACTTCAGATCTGTATACATCCATCAAGTCTCCGGAAGGCCGCGCCGCGCGCGTCGTTCGACCCTTGCCCTCATCAAATCGGAAAGTGCGGTCATCGCCAGATAGAGCAGTCCTGCCGCAGTCAGAAACAAAAGCGGCAGGCGCGTTGTCTCGCCGGCCAGTTTGGCGACGCGAAGCAGTTCATCAACGGCCAGTACCGCCGCCAAGGAAGTGTCTTTGAGCATCACCATCCAAAGGTTGCCCAGACCGGGGATTGCAAACCGCCACAATTGAGGAAGCCGTATCCTGAGGAATACTTTGACCGGCGACATGCCGATCGCGGCGGCGGCCTCGATCTGGCCCTCAGGTACGGCAAGGTATGCACCGCGGAAAACATCGCACGCATATGCGGCAAATATCAGCGACAGTCCGGCGACCGCTGCCGCAAACGGTGACACCGACACATCGCCGGAATAGCCCAGCGATATCGCGACCTGACTAATGAGTTGCTCTGACCCGAAATAGACAAGCAGTAGCACCAGAAATTCAGGTACCCCGCGGATAAAGAGTGTATATCCGCTTGCCGGTATGCGCAGGAAGGGTGAACGGGAAAGCTTTCCGCCTGCCAACAAAAGCCCGAAAGCCATCCCGAAGAGAAGCGACAAACCGCCCAGTTCAACCGTCCGCAAGGCACCACGCAAAAGGTCGTCACCCCATCCGTCTGCCCCCAGCGAGAGCAAAGCGACAGGGCCGCCAACTGTCTCCATCATATGCACTCCAGTCGAAGCAAAGCTCTGTCAGGCCGGATCAGAAGATGTCGATATCGAAGTACTTGTCGTTGATCTCTGCGTAGGTTCCGTTTTCGCGGATCGCTCGCAGCGCTGCGTTGAATGCTGCTTTCAGGTCGTCTTCCCCATGGCGAATGCCAATCCCGATCTTGTCGTCAAAGTCAATCTTTTCAGCAATATAGCCAAATTCCGGATTGTCCTTCATCCAATCCATCGCCGGAAGAAAGTCTGATACCACAGCATCAATGCGACCCGCCTTGAGGTCGGCAAAACCGGCAGGCACCGTATCATAAAGCCTGACTTGCCCGCGTCTGCCATATTCGTCCTCTGCCCATTGCGCGCCGATCGTTGCGCGCTGAGCGCCGATTGAGACATTTGCAAGGTCGTCCATCGTCAGCCCGGCGTCTGCTCTGCCGACGATGCTTAGAAAGTTGCTGTAATAGGGGTCTGTAAAATCGATTACCTGTAGGCGCTCTTCAGTGATCGACATGGATGCGACGATCGCATCATACTTCCCGTTCATCAGGCCGGGAATGATCCCATCCCAATCCTGTGCGACAATTTCACAGTCCCTTTTCATTTCAGCGCAAAGCGCCTTGGCGATATCCACGTCAAAGCCGATCAGCTCACCGCTGGAAGTTACATTGTTGAACGGAGGATATGCGCCTTCGGTCGCGATCTGGAGAGTTTCCTGAGCCATGGCCGAACTTGCAATGCCGGTGGCGACCAGAGCTATGGCAACTAACTTTTTCATTGTTTTCTCCTCTTTTCCATTTCAGGGCAAAATTCAGGTAATTCGCTGCAGAAACTGCTGGCAATTCTCGGTTCTGGGGTTGGCAAAAAGCACTTCTGGCGGCCCTTCCTCGCCGACCCGCCCATCATCGAGAAACACCACTTTGTCTGACACTTCCCGTGCGAAACCCATTTCATGTGTCACGACGATCATGCTGCGGCCTTCATCGGCGAGGTCACGCATCACGTTCAGAACCTCGCCAATCATTTCGGGATCAAGTGCCGATGTCGGTTCGTCGAAAAGGATCACCTTCGGGTCCATCGCGAGGGTTCTCGCAATTGCCGCCCTCTGTTGCTGCCCCCCTGAAAGTTGAGAAGGAAAAGCATCGCGCTTTTCGAGAATACCGACCCGGTGCAACAGTGCTTCTGCATACTCGGTTGCTTCCTTCCGGCTTCGGCCAAGCACATGCACCGGACCTTCGATAACGTTCTGTAGAACGGTCAGATGGCTCCACAGATTGAAGCTCTGAAAGACCATGCCGATTTTCGCGCGCACTGCCCTCAACTGCTTTTTGTTCGTGATGCCTCTGTCGTGTCCGTTGGGCTCTGAAAGGGGCAGCGGTTGCCCGTCAAATATGATCTGACCTCGATCGGGAATCTCCAGCAGGTTGATACAACGCAATATTGTCGACTTGCCTGAACCGGACGCCCCTATCAGCGAAATGACCTGACGCTCGGCCGCTGCGAACGTGACGCCCTTGAGGACTTCCAGATCATCGAAGGACTTGTAGATGTCATTCACCTGAATGAAGTCCTGATTTTCGGTCAATATAGCCTCTGGGCGTTTTGGCTCTGCTGCGGTCAACACCTGCTTTCCTCGTGGGTTTGGTCGTGAAATGCGTTTGTCAGGCATGAGGGATATCGGCCTTTGCGCAGGCCGCTTTGATATTTGTCAGTCCTTGGACAAACCGATGCTGGATAACGCCACTGCAAATGAACTGGAGTCGCATCCACAGGAACGATCACCCGATATGGGCTGCATATTTTGGAGGGGCAAAAGAGATTGGCCGATATGACGACTGAAATGGCGAAGCCGCTCGCCTTTGACATACCAGAGCACGTACAGACCCCCGCCTATGTGTTCAATGAACAGACACTGCACCGGGATGCAAAGTCAGCACGCGACAAACTGACAGCCGCAGGCGCACACCTGCTTTTCGCGATGAAGTCCTGCTCTTTCGAACATGCACTGACGCAACTTGTGGGCCGTGTCGACGGGTTTCATGCCAGCTCCCTTTTCGAAGCGCGACTGGGGCGCGAGATACTGCAGGATCGTGGCCTGCTGCACGTGACAACACCTGCAATTGCCGAAGCCGAGATCGATGCGCTTTGTGGCCTGTCAGACATGATCAGTCTGAATTCATTGGGCCAGTGGGACCGGTTCAAAGGCTACAATGGGAAGAACGCGAAGTTAGGCCTGCGCGTTAACCCAAATCTCTCGCTTATCAGGGACGAACGCTATGATCCGTGCCGCAGGCACTCCAAGTTGGGGGTGCCGATCCATGACCTTCACGAGGTCATGGTGGGCAATCCGGAGCGGCTATCAGGACTTGCAGGTTTACTTGTGCACAGCAATTCCGAGTCGCGCGATTTTCGCGAACTTGCCCTGATCGTGAACCATCTTGATCACCTTTTGGCGCCTCTTCTGGACCAGATAGAATGGATCAACCTTGGCGGTGGCTATCTCTATCGCGATGGCGATGATCTAGCGCCCCTGAATGCCGCAATTTCACTGCTACGCAAGAAATACGACCTGCGGGTGTACATGGAGCCCGGCACGTCAGTCATCAGGGATGCCGGACGGCTGGTCGCGACCGTTCTTGATGTCTTCACAAGCGGCGGAAAACAGGTTGCTGTCTTGGATGCAAGCGTGAACCACGTCCCCGAGATGTTTGAACTTCAGATAGAGCCTGATGTCGTCGGCGATATGGACAAGGGCGGTGAGGTGTTTGTTCTGGCCGGTGCGACCTGTCTGGCGGGCGACATTTTCGGAGAGTATGCCTTCGCAGAGCCGCTTCATCCGGGGTCACGCGTCATTCTCGAGAACGTCGGGGCCTACAGTATGGTCAAAGCGCATATGTTCAATGGTGTGAATCTCCCTTCGATCTATTGGCAATCGGCCGACGGGACATGTGCGCTGCATAAGACGTTCACATACGAAGATTTCAAGAAACGTTGCGGAGCCTAACGACATGAAAGTCCACGAAGCCGAGGTAGTCATTCCATCCATCTGTCATTCTGAAGATCCGCTTCTTGCGGCGAAAGACCTTGTTGAGGCAGCCCTTGGTCCGGATCAACTGCCGGTCCGGTTCGTCGTCAATAGGTCGGATCATGACCGGTGTTACTGCGAAGTTGGCCTGATCGATGAAGCGACACCCCAAGATCGCGCACGGCTCGGCTCAATATTTGATTATCGGCAGCGCGGACCTGAAGATACTTCTCATTTCAACATCGCATTCATGGTGCCAACCGGCATCGGATCGACGATAGGTGGCCATGCAGGCGATGCCACACCTGCTGCCCGCATTCTGGCGGCCCTTTGTGATCGGCTGATCCTGCACCCGAATGTCGTAAATGCCTCTGACGTCAATGAAATGCCTGACAATGCGCTCTATGTTGAAGGCAGCGTCCTGACCCGCCTGATTATGGGGACGGTCGGGCTCCAACCGGTGCGCGCCAACCGGGTCCTCACGGTCATGGACAATCACACCGATCCCGAATTGCGCGATGCGACGATCAACACCGTCAATGCTGCGCGGGCTGTTTACGGGCTGTCCAGTGATCAGACTGTCCTGCTTGAACCGCCGATTGCGCTTTCGGCGAGCTATGCTGCATCGGGGCGCGCCTCGGGCACGGCTGACCGGATAGACCACCTTATAAAACTTCTTGCCGATCGCGCAGGGACATATGATGCAGTCGCAATCGCAACAATCATCGGCGTCCCGTTGAGCGTTGAGGCTGCTTATTTCAGCAGTCACGGCGAGATGATCAATCCATGGGGTGGAGCAGAGGCAATATTCACCCACACTTTGTCCGGCCTGTTTGACATCCCGACCGCACATGCTCCGATCACAGCCGACAAAGAGGCAGGGGATCTTGTGGTGGGATCTGTCGATCCGCGGATGGCGGCGGAGGCCATATCGTTCACGTTTTTTCAATGTGTTCTCAAGGGCTTGCGTCAGGCCCCGCGTATTGTCAAGCCAAGCGCAGCAGGCTGGCCGCAAGGCAGCCTGACGGCGGAGGATATTTCCTGTCTTGTGATACCCGACAAATGCGTTGGCTTGCCGACCCTGGCAGCCTTGCGGCAGGGTATTCCGGTGATCGCAGTGCGCGAAAACGAAAACATTCTCGACAACGATCTTACGCAAATGCCATGGGCGCCAGGAAAGTTTTTTCTTGTCGATAACTATTGGGAGGCGGCCGGCGTTGTCGCAGCACTCAAGCAGGGGCTTGATCCTTATACCGCGCGCCGCCCTTTGGTCAGTACAACGGTAGAGCTCTACGAAGGGCCGCAAGAAAACCTCGTCAACGGCACTCCTTCGTCATGAGCCGCAGTAAGCAAATCGCTGGAGCAACGGGCTCTTGTGGATTGATGGCCCCGGGCGCTCTGGGCATTTAGGATGTTTTGGCCGCCCAAAGACGAAAGGCGTCTTCTAGGCCGTTTCTACCTGTCCGGCATCATCAGCTATGCGATGTCGGTTATTCTGCCGTTCCAGTTTGCCTATCTCTATCTTGTCATGGAACAGCCCGACTGGGCCGTGATCCCCTTGTTAGTTGCGAGTGCTGTCGCGCTCGTGATGGAGATACCGACAGGGATCCTGTCGGATCGCTGGAGCCGCAAATATTCGATGATTGGCGGCTACGGGTTAAGTGCATTTTCCTGGGCTGCCATTCCATTTGCAGTGTCTTTTGACGGCCCGGCACAACTGATTGCCGTTTGTATCTGTTTTTCCGTAGACGGGTTAGGAGAGGCGCTTGTCTCCGGCGCAGAGGAAGCGTGGGCCGTGGACAACGTAGAGCGCCACGGACGGGCCGATCTTGTGGACCAGTTCTTTGCGCGGTCCTATTCGTTCGATTCACTTGGTAGCATCATCTCGGGGGTTTTTGCGACGTTGGTTGTCATTACGACGACAGTACATCCCGCGATGCTCGATCTGTTTTGGTATGTTACAGCAGGCGGCCAGATTGCTGCACTCTTTGTCGTTGCAACGATTCCGGAATACAGGATCCGTGAAGCCGATGAGGGGCTGACCGCGATCGGGGCCTCGATCCTCAAGAACCTCCGCAAGATCGTCCGTATGCGGCCACTCCTTCTGTTTTCCGCAGTCTTGATTATCGCGTCCTTCGCAGATTCGATTACGGAAGACGCCTTTGTGATCTCGATGTTGACCAAGGGCCTTGATGCGCGCCTGTTGGCACCGCTTGGGATCATCGAAGACCTGATCGGACTCATCATACCGCTGTTCGCAATTGCGCTGGCACAGAGAATGGGATTGTCACGGTATCTGTCGACGTTTCTCATTGTCCCCGTCTTCGCCGTCATGGTCCTGTTTTTCTACCCGGCGCTATGGGTTGTCGTGGCCTTGGTTCTGGTTCTGGATACCTGTGCCATACTATGGGATCCTGTCGCCGAGGCGCATTTCCAGAAACTCATCTCATCAACGCACCGTGCGGCACTCAGTTCAACGATCAATCAATTGAGTTCACTGGCCGAACTGGCGGGACTTGGCGTTTTTGCCCTGATCCTGGGCCAGAACCGGGAGGTGTTGCTGACTGCGACACCTGACCTTGTCGATGCCTTTACGGGGCAAGTGCAGCAGATCAATGACCTGCCTTCAGGTGTTCTGGGGCTGTCGGTGCCCGATCTTGCGATTGTCGTCTTTGTTTTTGCGGGATTGCTGGCGCTGCCTTTCTTGTTGGCGATGCCGCGCGAGAAACCAGCCAATACCCGCGACGCGCAAGCAGTCATGCCACAGCGGGCTGCGGTCCATAGAGGGCGCAAGCGCAGATAGCGGGGCCTGTTTTTCTATTTGCCTGAAACGGAACATTGCCCGCTCTCTTCGTCGCGCGGCAGATGTGAATTCTCTGCGCGACCCAAGCCGGTATCTTTTGACGATGCCTCTAGTAAGGGTTTCTGGCGCTCCGATTGTCAGAGAGCGAATCCTGACGGCGCGCGACGAGAAGTTCAATCGCATCTGCAAGATGTTCGCGGTCGATATGGTGATCACCTTTCGCAACGCGGATGCGGTGGGCTTCGATCATGACATCGGCATGGCGGCAGCCTTCGGGGGGTTCGAACCGGTAGGAGGCCAGTTCAATCCGCAGTCCCAGCGGATCGCGGAAATAAATCGAATCCATGAACCCCCGGTCAACAGGGCCTGAATGGCTGACACCGCGCGCATCAAGGCGCGAAGCGACCTGCCAGAACGTCGCCTGACTGACGTTCAGCGCAAGGTGATGCAGCGATCCTGTTGCCTCGGGCACCGGTGTCGCGTCGGGCTTGCGTGTCTCATTGGTGAAGATCGTGATCAGGCGACCATCACCGGGATCGAAATAGAGGTGACCTTCGTCTGGATTATCCAGATTGGGCTGATCAAAGATGAAGGGCATGCCCAGCACGCCTTCCCAGAAATCAATCGACGTTTGTCGGTCTGCGCCGATGATCGTGATATGGTGGACGCCTTGCGTCTGAATTTTGCGCACTTCATTAGCCATTGCGATCTCCATTCATAAAATCTGACTTCTCATAGCTGCTTTTGGGGCTTTGTGCTAATCAGCTGGCGCGCAGGCGATGTGCGTCAGATGAGATTGGTGTTGGTTTCTGGGGCACAGCGACCGGCGCGTCTTATTGCGCTGCCGGTCGCTGCCGGATCGTCAGAAGGTCAAAGCGTGCTCCGTGAGTGGCGGGTTTGCACAAGCTTGAGTGGGCTGTCTTGACTGTGAATGGTGCCGCATTGGCAACTCCTGTTCACAAGACCCTGATCGTCCGCAGAACTTCTATACGATCCGTTGTGAGCACCGGGCGCAACATACGTCCGGTGCGGGTTCGCGTGTTCAGGCAAACAGATCCTGTGGGACGCCTGCTTTTTCGAAGATGTAGTCGCGGCTTTCTTCCAGCTCGTGGCGCAACTTGTCCATGTCGTGGCCCAGAAGCTGCCCCTGCCACTTGCGGATTTTGCCCGCGACCATGACCGTGTCCACGTTGGAGCGGTCCATCAGCGTCACAACAGCACCCGGTGCGTTGTTCAGCGGGGCAACGTTGATCGCCTCGGCGTCAAGCAGGATGATATCCGCTTCTTTGCCAGGTGTCAGCGAACCGGTCTTGCGATCAAGCCGCAGACCCTTGGCCCCTTCGATGGTGGCATGACGGATCGCATCGGATGTCTTCATCAGCGTGGGGTGGTTTTCATCACCCGCCAGTGCCCGTTCATTGGCCATCATCCGCTGCAAAGTGATCATGCCGCGCATCTGGGTAAAGAAATCCGCCGACATGGTGCATTCCACGTCCGAGGACAGCGAGATCGACATGCCAAGGTCCAGCGCCTTCTGGATCGGCGGCTCGCCATGGCGCATGTGCATCTCGATCGGGACAGACAGCGACACATGCGCACCGGCATCGGCGGCCGCTTTCCATGC
>CAZTKF010000046.1:13138-21969 GCA_964614205.1 uncultured Loktanella sp.
CGTTCTCGGGCTTGCCGTCGTTGACCACGATGGCGTCGGCCAGTGACGAACGCAGGCCGGTCTCGAACTGGTGATGGTGGGTGTCGATAAAGCCGGGCATGACGATCTTGCCTGCGGCGTCGATCACATGGGCGTCAGAGGCTTCGATGTTCGGGCCGACCTCAAGGATCTTGCTGCCCTCGATCAGCACGTCACCCTTGGGAAAGTTGCCAACGCTGTCATCGACGGACATGACCACGCCGCCCTTGATCAGGATGCGTGTCCCTTTCTCGCCCGAAAGCTCCGGCAGGGGTGCGGCGCTGATCTTGGTGGTTACAGCCTGCGCGGCAGTGACACCCGATTGGCTGTCAGCAGGGGCCGACAGAAAGGGCGCGCTGCCGGGGCAAAGCGACTTGGGTGTTGCGGGGCTACATAGTCTGCACATGGTCTGTCTCCTCCCAGAAACATTGAATTAGCCGCCAAGGACCGACCGAAGGGTCGGATAGCGGGTCAGTTGATGCGAAATATGCGATGCCGTGCGCTGCAGGGCCGGCAGGCGCTCTTTCACCAGTTGATCGGGCGTGACCAGTCCGGTGTAGCCCGATGTATTGAGGGCCGCGATTGTGGTGCCATCCGCGTCACGGATCGGCACCGCAAGCGCGGTAATGCCATAGTCGAGTTGGTCCACTGTGGTGGCATAGCCTTCACGCCGTGCCTCCATGATCGCATCGCGCAGCTCTTCCCGCGCGGTGCATGTCTTTGATGTCAGCTTCTTGGGCGTGACCTGCTGCAAGTAGTCGTCAAGTTCCCCATCCGGCAAGCCAGCCAACAGCACGCGCCCCATCGAGGTTGCATAGGCCGGATAGCGCGCGCCTGTCACCGCCGTGGCACGGCGTGCGCGTTGCACGCTGGCATGGGCGACATAGATGACGTCCTCGCCATCCAGTGAACCGACAGATGAGGCATCGCCGAACTCTTCCACGATGCCGCGCAGGTCTTCCTCCAGAATCTCGTCAATCCTTGCGGAAAAGTAAAAGGCCGAACCCAGTGCCATCAGTTTCGGGCGCAGGTGGAACATCTTTTCCCGGCGACCGACATAACCCAGTGTCTCCAGCGTCATCAGTGACCGGCGGGCGGCAGCCGGGCTGAGCCCCACACGCCGCGCCACCGTCGAGAGGGTCATCTCGGGGTGTGCTGCGTCGAAGGCCTCAAGGATCGCGATTCCCTTGGCCAGGGCTTCGACGAACTCCGCTGGTTTATCTGTTGGCTGCTTCAAGTTCAGCCCTCTGGGGCCAGAACGAAGTCAAAAGTGCAAACGGCGTCAGGGGTCTTTTCAAGGTTATATCCCAGTGCCTCGATGTCCTTGGCCTTCGCGGGCGCAAGTTTCGCGATCAGGGACTTGCGCACACCAAAGACCGCGTCATTGTCGAGGTATTCCATGTTCTCAAAGAAGACCTCGGTGGTGATCGAACTCATCCCGGGCGCGCGCACGATGTAGTGCAGGTGCGCAGGGCGCCATGCGTGGCGGTCGCCCGCGCGCAGCAGGTCGCCGACAGGGCCGTCATAGGGCACCGTATAGGGTTTGGGCATCACGGTGGTGTAGTAGAAATGGCCGTTTTCGTCGGCCTCGAAAACACCGCGCAGGTCGAATTTGTCCTGCCCCTGTTCCTGTTCCTGAATGGGATAGGTGCCTGCGGCATCGGCCTGCCACGTGTCGATGATCGCACCGGGCAACGGGTTGTGCAGCGTGTCTGTCACCTTGCCGTGGACAAGAACGGATACGCCGTCGCGTTCATCAGAAAGATCCCCGCCCAGTGTTTTGCGCGGCGCATCATCCAAATAGAAAGGCCCGAGGTTCGATCCTTCGGTGGCGCCCCCTTTGGAGTTGATCATGTCGACCAGTGCCGAGAACCCCAGAACGTCCGACAGCAGGATGAACTCATGCCGTTCCGGCGTAGAAATCTGCCCGCAGTCATAAAGGAAATTCAGTACGCGCATCCATTCGTCATGGGTGATCTGGTTCTCGCGTGTGAAGTCGTGCAGGTGGTCCAGAAGGCCGTGCAGCAGTTGTTCGAACCGGCTCCCCTCTTCGGTTTTGAAAGTTTTCTTCACCGCGTCAGTGATGGTGAACTGATTGATATCGCGCATGTATTTCCTCCCGCATACGCTGCCGCCCGTCGGGCTGCGACAATTTGACTTGACGAAAAGCTAGTGCGATCCATACTTTTCGACAAGTGCAAAAATTTTCGTAATGCGAAAAATAGGAAAAACATGCGTATCGGAAAACAAGACCAATCCTTCACCGCCATCGCCACATCGGATGCAGAAAGTGTCACCGTGCGGGGGCACGACCTTTGCGATGACCTGATCGGCAAAATCAATTTTACCGACTATTTCTGGCTGCTGGTGCTGGGTGAAAAACCAAGCGCGGCACAGCGGGACATGATGGATGCCTGCCTTGTCGCCATTGCCGAACATGGGCTTGTCCCGTCCGTTCAAGCGGCCCGTATGACGCTTGCGGCAGGGCCAGACGCATGGCAGGGCGCAATGGCTGCGGGCCTGTTGGGTATGGGCAGCGTCGTTGCCGGAAGCTCGGAAAGTGCCGGACGCTATCTGGCCGAGGTTCTGGCCAAGGCAGAAGCCGATGGCACCGATCTGGAAACCGCCGTGATCGCAAGCCTGACAGAGCACAAGGCGCAGCGCAAGAAAGTTGCCGGTCTGGGGCATCCTCAGCACAGCGCGGGTGATCCGCGCGCCGACCGTCTGCTGGCGATTGCAGACGAGTTGGGCGTATCCGGCAAATATATTGAAACCCTGCGCCTTCTGGGCAAGCACGCCTCGGATATCATCGAGCGTCCGTTGCCTATCAATGTTTCCGGTGCAATCCCGGCCTGTATTCTGGATGCAGGCTGGCCGATTGATGCGATCAAGGCTGTGCCGCTGCTGGCGCGCACGGCGGGTCTGTCGGCACACCTTTTCGAAGAGGCGCAGCGCTCGATCGGGTTCATCATGTCCCACAAGGCGGATCTTGCGATCGACTATGACGGCAAGCCCTCGTCCCGACATTCAACAGCGGCGGATTAACCAATGGTACAGATACTCAAAGATATTCGCGTGGTCGAACTCGGGACCTACATCACAGGGCCAGCCGCCGGTATGCATCTGGCGGACCTTGGTGCAGATGTCATCAAGGTTGAACGGCCCGGCACCGGTGATCCATTCCGCGCGTTCAAGGGCGGGCTTTATTCGCCGCATTACCAGACCTACAACCGCAACAAGCGTTCGATCGCGCTGGACACCAAAAAGCCCGAAGATCTGGCCACTTTGCACGATCTGGTGGCAACTGCTGATGTGTTCATCCAGAACTTCCGTCCCGGCGTCGCAGAAAAGCTGGGTGCCGGCGAAGAGGAACTGCGGAAAATCCGCCCTGACCTTATTTATTGTGCGATTTCGGGGTTTGGCACCTCGGGGCCATCGCGTGATCGCCCTGCCTATGACACCGTAGCGCAAGCGGCCAGTGGCTATCTGCGTCTGCTGACGCCACCGACCAATCCCCGCGTGATCGGGCCAGCGATTGCGGATGCGGTCACCGGTCAATATGCGGCAATGGGCATCATGGCAGCGCTTCTGGAACGCGCGAAGACCGGCAAGGGCCGTCGTCTGGACATCTCGATGCTTGAAGCGATGTGCCACTTCAATCTGGACAGTTTCACCCACTACTATTCTGTTGATGAAGTGATGGGCCCGCTCTCGCGTCCTGTTGTCTCGCAGTCTTACACCTTCGCGTGCAAGGACGGAAAATGGGTTGCGATCCACATGTCCTCGCCTACGAAGTTCTGGGAAGGCATGCTGGCGGCGACTGGGCAAGAGCAGTTGAAAGATGACCCCCGCTTTGCCGAACGCATGGAGCGGATCAAGCATCAGGACGACCTGATCGAGATCCTTACACCTGTCTTCCTGCAAAAGACCCGCGATGCCTGGTGTGACCTGCTGCTGGAAAACGAAGTGCCGCACTCGCCCGCATACGACTCCGATGAGGCGTTGGAAGATCCGCAGGCGCAGCATTTGAATATCAAGATCGAGGCGCCTTCGGCCGAGTTGGGAACATTCACGACGGTGCGTGCGCCCTACAATTTCGACGGATCGCCAGAGTTGAACGTGCTTGCGCCGCCGCTGCTGGATGAACACGGCGCGGAAATACGTGCAGAACTTAGCAAGCGCAAAGCCGGATGATGCAATATCGCGGGGACCAAAACACCCTCCGCGATGACCTTCCCGGACGGCCTGCGCGCCGTCCGTGCTTTCGTTTCTGTCGCAACGGCGCTTGCCGCAACCTGATCCCCTTTCGCCCGCCCCAGCCTGCGACGGACGGCCATTGACCCAAAGGAGCACACATGCCCCATATCCTGCTTGTTCCCGGTAGTTTGCGCGAAGCATCATCCGCCCGCGCCACAGCGCGCGCCATTGCGGCGCGTCTGGAGGGGCGCGCGACCTGTACAATCGCGGATATTAGCAAGCTGCCGCACTATAACGCCGATCTCGCCGATGACCCGAATGTTGCGGCATTCGTCGCTGAAGTTGATGCCGCGGACGGGGTGATCTTCGTGACCCCTGAATACAACTACAGCATTCCAGGGGTCCTCAAGAACGCGATCGACTGGGCGTCGCGACCTGCCTATGCCTCGGTTTTCAAAGGCAAGCCATGCTTTGTCATCAGCGTCTCGGGCGGTGCTTTGGGCGGGGTGCGGGCGCAAGCGCATCTGAAGTACATCCTGAACGGAATGCTGGCACAGGTGCACAGCGGCAAGGAAATTGTCATCCCGCAGGCAAACGCGAAGGTTTCGGACGGGATACTGGTGGATGAGGATATACTCAGGTTTGCCGAAACCGAGATTGTGCCGTTTCTCGACAGCCTTTGAAATGGCGGTCGCGCCGCGACTTCGGGTCTTCTGGCGATCAGACGCAGATCACAGCAGTTCATCCGCAATGCTTGCTCGACGCGGAGTCCCGGCAGATCTGCGTGGTGGCCTACGGTGGCGCGAGCGGGCGCTATCAAAGCAATTATGACTGATTTCAGTGCGCTGCAGCGTGCGTGAACTTACGGACCGAAACAGGCTTTGGAGCAGGCCCTAGCTATGACGGCAATGGGCGCCATCCCGTTCAACCCAAAGCCTGTCGATATACAAGGCGTTTTCGCTATAATGCCTGATTATGGGTGTCATTACATCGCTATTTGCACGCAAAATGATTGCCGCTGCCAGCGGTGTCGATCACGACGCGCTTCTGGCCTCTGTCGGGCTAGACCCAGATAGCGAGAATGATCCAAAGAAGATGCTGGCGGATACAGTCTACTACGACCTGCTGGAGCGGATCGCCGCGTTGATTGACGTCACCGATCTGTCCTTGCGGACCGGTGCTTCTATGAGGTTGGACGAATACGGGGCTCTCGGCTTAGCATGGAAGGCCGCTCCGACTCTCTTGGGCTCTTACTCTCGTGTGGAAAGGTTTTCGCGGGTCTGGACCAGTGTCGTCGAATACGAACTGAGGGCGGTCAATCGCGGAACGTACTTCATCCTGCACCGAACGGGCGAACGAAGGCTGGGGCTCAGGTTGTCAAACGAGGCAACGCTCGCCAGCGCGGTCTCCATCAGCCGTCAGGTTTCGCCGGTCCCCTTCGCGCCGATTGAAGTCCATCTAAAGCACCCGCCGCCCAGAACGCTAGAGTTTCACCAGCGCTATTTTGGCTGCCCGGTCTATTTCGGATCGGATCGCGATGCGCTGCTCTTGTCGCCGGAATCACTTGCGACGCCCAACAAACTCGGAGACGCAGGGATCACGCAGTTTCTTGACAGGCATTTGGAAAATGAACTGCAGGAAGTGGTCAGCGAAGCCTCTATCGACCAGCTCGCCAAGGATGTTATCGCTCGCTCCCTCAGCGAGGGTATCCCGAAAATGGGCGACGTCGCACGCAGTCTGGGACTGAGCGCGCGTTCGCTTCATCGCCGTTTGGCTGTCGATGGCCTGAGTTTCCGGACGCTCACTGAGGCGACGCGCAAAGAGTTGGCGGAAGGGCTGCTTCGTGACGAACGGTATTCGCTATCTGAGATCGCGTTCCTGACAGGTTTTTCGGAGCAAAGCGCCTTCAATCGCGCTTTCAAGCGCTGGATAGGCCGCAGCCCTGCCGCCCATCGAAAGCTTCTGAGCGGCCTCTAATCGCCTCTTGGCATGTTCGGTCAAATTATTGGCCAGATGGGTCAATACCAATCCATCACGAACTGAATATCCCTCTGAGCACACGCTCTTAAGAGGAGAATTTCTATGCGTTACATTACTTCCTTTTCTGCGATTGCCTTTCTCGCCACAGTTGGCCCAGTAGGCGTCGCGATGGCCAGTGACGACCATGGCCACAATCCTGCAAACACGATTAGCACAGAAGAAGGCCACCCCGACAGCTTTCGCCATTTTGCGCCCGAACTTCCCGCGATGCGGGCACGTGCCGCCCAGATCAACACTGACTTTGGTCTGCATGTGAGCGAGATCGAACCCGGTCTCTTCTTTGTGACCGATCTGATCTATCAATCCGCCTTTCTTGTCACGGATGATGGCGTCGTCGTTTTTGACGCGCCACCCAGTTTCGGAGATCGGCTAAGGACGGCGGTCGAAATGTCGGCCCCCGGTGTCCCGATTACGCACTTTGTCCTCAGCCACAAGCACGCCGACCACAATGGAGGGGGCTACGCATTTGCAGATATCGATGGGCTGACGGTTATCGGCGCGCAAGTGTTTGCGGATAGCCTCGCCAAGAACCCGCTGCGCGGGGTTCTTGCTCCGACCGAGACTTTCGAAGAGGCGTTATCGCTGACTGTTGGTGGTGTTCCGATCGAACTCCAGACTGCAAATTTTCATGCTAACGACACGGATGTCATTATCCACCTGCCAGACCACCAGTTCCTTATGGCAGTCGATACGATTACACCGGGCGAAGCGCCTTTTATGAACTTCGGCGGGACTGCGAACCTCGAAGGCTATATGGCAAGCTTTGATATGTTCCTGTCCTATGACTTTGAGCACTTCCTCTCGGGGCATGTCTCAGTACTCGGCAACCGGCAGGACGTTGAAACCGCCCGCGACTACGCGCAGGACGTCTGGAATGCAGTCTACGATAGATGGCCAGGTTTTCTTGATCGCTTCATGGCGAATATGGAAATCACAGAGTTTCAGCACGGGAACCTCGCCTACCGCATGACGATGGAGCAATTCCGCGACGAATGCGCGGCAGAGATCATCGGTCGCTGGGAGGGAACACTTTCCGTTGTCGATCTTTGGGCTGACAGCCACTGCGAAACCGTGGTGATGCACGCGATCATGCACTGAGCAAAAACGGTGGTCGGCCAGATCGGGCCGGCCACCAAAGCACCTGTTCCCAAGACCCGAAAGGAATTCCTATGTCCACAACCACCGTAATCCTCCTGCAACTCGCGGTCTTGGCCTATGCCTTGGTTGCGGGCGTGTTCCTTGCCTTCTCTGACTTCATCATGAGGTCACTTGCCATTACCAGCGGCAGCGGTGGCATCGATGCCATGCAGGCCATCAACCGCGAAGTGTTTCGCTGGATCTTTATGACGCTTTTTCTTGGCATGGCAGCAGGTTCCGTCGCGATCGCTGTTTATGCGTGGGTCACTTTCAATGGTCCGCCGAGCGCGTTGTTCCTGACTGCCGCTCTGATTTATCTCGTCCTTTGCTTTGGTGTGACGGTCTTCTTCAATGTGCCCATGAACGAGGCGTTGTCCGGCATGCAGTCGTCATCGGAGGCAACACGCAACTATTGGCTCCAGACATATGTGCCCCGCTGGACTTTCTGGAACTCGATCCGAACCGGGGCCTCGCTCCTCTCGGCAGCGCTTCTTCTGATTGGTCTTGTCTGGATGACGCGAGCACAAGTCTAGCCGCACTGTGAACCGTGGGTAGAGCCAGCCAATGCGCTGCTCCCAGCACCAAAGATTCCCTCCTTGAAACCCTCAAAGAATAGACCGAACCATGAATACATTCGAAAAAATCAATATTGCGATATTGCTTGCAACGGTCAGCTATATCATCGCAGTCAACGACCTGCTCTCCCGCATGGAAGGCATCGAAGCGACCACAAGATGGATCATCACATTTCTCACGAGTGTTGGGCTTTTTCGATTGCTGTTCGTGCTGATTTTCTGGGTCATCAAGCGTTCAGATACTCTCCTTGCCATCTATCACCGTGAAAGGTTTCTGAAGGGAATTTGGACGTACCGATATGAAATTGACGGTCAGGCGCATTTGGGGATCTGGCGCATTGGCCAAGACCTCACATCAATTTCAATCACTGGTTACGGAGTAGACCCATCCGGCAGGATCGACAGCCACTTCCGCAGCATAAGCCAAATGTTCGAGCATCAGGGCATAGACGAGATAATGTTCTCTCGCACAGACAACTCGAGCGGAGACGATCACTTTGCCAAAACCACGCTTTATATTGATAGAATGAGCCGCCCGAACTGGTTTTCGGGTCCAACCTTCATGCGGGTGCAATCGGTTCTTTACGGCTTTGAAGAGGCTGGCGTCCGGCATGCCGACCTTACTTTGAAGCGTGCCGAACATGGGAAGAGCGAAGCACAGATTCTGCAGGATCTATGCGCAGAACCAGCCAACTGAAAACCTGATGGTGCGCCGCTTTGGTATGCCCCGGATATGTCACCAACACTCGCTTTTTCCCGTTGAAATCGTCCAAGCGCACGGCTCTATGGCCTCTTGCCATGTGCGGTTCCCGAAGACCCATCGGGCAGAAAGCGGACGTAGAGCATCATTGAGAGGCGGATGAT
>CAZTKF010000047.1:0-21400 GCA_964614205.1 uncultured Loktanella sp.
ACGGGATGGCCCTTTCCTGAATTTCGGAGGTGGGTCGGTTAGGAACTCCACCTTGGGTTCACGTCAGCCAAGGGCTGCCCTAGCTGCGCTCCTCCCAAGTTGTCCCGACACACTTCTCCAATACCTCATGATGCACTGGATCACCTCCTTTCAAATGTTTCGCCTGAAAGCAGAAAACCACAGATTTGGTATATTTCAAGTAAAAAGATACCTGATCTCGTGTTTATGCGCTGCGCAGCAGCATACGCGTAACAATGAAGCGAAATGGCACCAAAGCGAGCAGCGCGATGCTGAGTTTCACGCCCCAGTCGGCCACGGCCAGTGTCACCCAAAGCGGCATCTCGGGACCAGTCAGCAGGAAGGGTGCAGCGTCCTGCGCCCACATGACTTCTTCGGCGGCAGATGCGCTTAACCCGTTGAAAACGGCTGCAAATGCGATGGAAAAGAAGATCGCCGTATCCACGGTTGAGCCAACCAGCGTGCTGCCCAGAGGCGCCTTCCACCATGATCCGTCACGCAGGCGGTCGAACACCACGATGTCCAGCAATTGCGCAATCAGGAACGCCGTCGCCGAGCCGATCGCCACACGCAGCGCCACGGCGGGATACTCGAACCCGTCGCCCTGGATCATGATCCGGCTGCCGATCAGCGAACAGATGATGCCCACGACCAGACCGGAGAACACAACCTTACGCGCCGCCGACGGCCCGTAGACGCGGTTCATCACGTCGGTGACAAGGAAGGCCAGCGGATAGGTAAACGCCCCCCAGGTCAAAAGCCCGTCGAGAAGCAGAAATTGTACGAGGATGTTGGATGCCACAACAATGGTGGCCATGGCGAGAACGCCGGGAAGGATACGTGTCATGCGATAATTCCGTTTTGACAAGGTTGCGGCACTTGGCCCCCGACGGGGACAGGGCGCATTAACGCCCTCTGCCTACTCCGTCAATCGGTATTCGACGATCTCGGTCCGTTGAAAGGCGCGAAAGTTGTCATCGGAAATCAGCGTCATGCGCAGACCACTGGCATCCCGCCAGATGCTGATCCCCTCCAGATTGTCATGGGTGCGCAGACCTGTCTGGAGGATCAGCTCCTCACCGCTGCCGTCGAGGTTGAAACGGCGCACACGGTTCCGAAAACCGATTCCGGCAAAGTCGCGCTCAAGAATATAAAGGCGCCCGTCGGGGCCGATATCTGCCCCGGAAATCAGGAAAGGCCCTGTGCGCGAGATTTCGAAGGGTTGATCCCACACGCCGGATCTCAAGCGGAATACCGGAAACGGGCGTGTCGCAAGGCCGGACCTCTCCGGCATTGTGTAAAGTGCGCCGTCTGGTCCGATCGCCAAAGCCTCAAGTGACGAATTTGGTTGAAAACCGGCAAACGCTGGCGATGCCATCAGCTTCGATCCCGGTTGGTCTATCGCGCTGAATGACCTGATTCCATCTTCGCCCTCGAAAGAGACATAAAGCGTGCCGTCTTGCCCAATCGCCAATCCCTCACTGTCGCTGAAATCGGCGGCAAGCGGCGCGCGCGTCGGGCCGAGGAGGCGACGCAGGGCCTTGATTTCGACATCAGTGATGGTTGGCCCGTCCCGTGTGATCCTGGCCTCAGCCACATAGCCGCGGTCACTGATGGCGGTAAAGCTGTCGCCGGTGGGTGTTAGCGCGATGGCCGAAAAACCGCCGAACTTCGGGTCCGAGACAGCCCAGTGAAAACTTCCCAGTAAGGTCGCATCAGCAAAGGCGGGCACCGCCCTCAGAAGGGTCAATAGACAGAAAACACGAAGCACTTAGTCGGCGCTCAGCACGGACTGGCACTGACCCGGGAGGTTGGCCATTGTCAGCTCTGCACGGGGTGTCGGCGGTGGCGCATTCGGGTCAGGTGGTGGCGGGTTCAGTATCCGATCCACCCAGCCTGCGGCCTCTTCACAGCCATCGCCGGGCGGCGGTGGCGCCTGATCGACACAGCCGGTTGCACCATCGGGGCAATTCAGCCGGACATGGAAATGGTAATGATGTCCCCACCATGGACGCACCTTGTTTAGCCAGCTACGATCACCTGTCGCTGAATTGCACATGGCAACCTTTGCACCGGGAAAGATAAAGATGCGCGCCGTGCGCGGGTCAGAGGCAGCCGCGCGGACAATCGCCTCGTGTTGCGGTGTCCATCTGTCGTTTGTGAAGGCACCCGCCTGACGGCGCATCGAGATGGAAGAGATCGTCTCGCGTTCTTGCGCTGTCAGGTCAAGCCGGTCGGGCGGCAGCATCCAGACGTCGATGTCCAGGCCCGTCTGGTGACTGGCATGTCCCGTCAGCATCGGGCCGCCGCGCGGCTGGCTCATGTCGCCGATGTAAAGACCTTCCCATCCCGGCTGGGTGGCGGCAAACCGGCTGAGGTCACGCACAAAATCAAGCGTTATGGGTTGGGCCCAGTTGCGGTTGCGCGACAGGCGCATCGCCTGCCATGTTGGTCCGGTTTCTTCCAAACGCTGCGCGCCGGCCTGACAGCCACGGGCATAGCCGCCAAATGGCTGCGATGCCTGTCGCGACGCGGCCGGCATCGCACCAAAGAGCGTTTTGGCGATACGGTTATCGTTGAAATTCTGGCTGGCCAGACTGACCACAGGCGGGTCTTCGGCCTGACATGCGGCCAGTCCGGCGGCGAATACTGCTGCGATTATGAAGCGGACCATTCTGCGCGATCTCCGTCTTTATTCACCCACCGTAGCAACAAAAGCCCGATCAGGAAAAGAAAGATTACAGGCAGAAATCCTAATTGATTGTTACCGGTCATCACCGTGAACAGGGTAATCAGCGCAGGGGCCAGAAAGGCCGTCGCTTTGCCGGTCAGGGCAAAAAGGCCAAAGGCTTCGGCGGGGCGGTCAGGGTGCGTATGCCTAACCATCATCGAGCGGGACGAGGCATAGACGGCCCCACCGGCCCCGCCGATGCAGACCCCGCAGATATAGAAGATAATGTCGGGCGTCCCCGAGCCTGCGGCAAAAGGAACGCCAAAGATTGCCTCGCGCGACATGCCCACGATGATGACGGAGACAAGGATCAGCACCCAGACAGCAACGCGGATCACCGGTTTCGGGCCATAGCGCGCGTCCGCCAGACCCGACAACCATGTGGTGACGGCAGCGGCAATCGCGGCAATGATACCGAAGACACCGATCTGGATCGTCTGCCAGTCCAGTACCAGTGCCGCATATACACCGCCAAAGGCATAAAGCGCATTCAGCGCATCGCGATAGAACATTGACCCGACAAGAAAGCTCAGCAGGCTCTTGCGATGAAAAACTGACCGCAGGGTCTCGATCAACTCGCCCCAGACAGCACCCAGTCTGGTCGATTTCCTTTCTGTCTGCGGGTCGTCGCGGACGAACATGAAGAACGGAATGATAAAGATAACATACCAGATTGCGATAAAGGGCCCGACCGAGCGGGTCCCCTCGCGCAGATCAGGGTCGAGCCCGAAAAGAGGCGGGTTTCCAAGTAATGTGACACCCTGATCGTTCTCGGCCAGCAACAGCAGCATGATAAAGAGCGATGTCACCCCGCCCCAATAGCCGAATGCAGCACCCGACCCGGAGATCCGCCCGACCTCCTCGTCGTTGCCAAGCGATGGCAGGATCGCGTTGACAAAATTCAGGGCGCTTTCAGCGGCAAAAAAGCCGACATAGAACATGATCAGCATGAAGATGAGAGCGGTCCCGTCCGGTGTTAGCCCCCACAACATGAAGGTGGCCACCACATAAACCACCGAGAAGAACGCGATCCAGGGCATCTTGCGGCCTGAGTTGTCTGCAAAAGCCCCCAAAAACGGAGCGCTGAAGGCAATAAGCAGGCCCGCGACCGTCTGACCCGCGGACCAGACCCATTGCGCGCGGGCATCGGCGGCGGCCTCGGTCATGCCGGTCCCAAGAAAATACTCGGTCGCGACGACCGCGAAATAAGGACCAAATATGAATGTCAGGCCAAGCGTGTAAAAGGGCTGCGATGCCCAATCAAAAGCCATCCATCCCCAGATGCGTTTCTTCGCGACTGCCATATGCCTGATCCTGCTCTTCCCTGAAAAGGATAAGACACAGATAAGGCTTTGGCTGGCAAGAAGTCTTTCCTACGACGTACCGTCGTCTTCTGGCGGCCAGGGGCGGGTGTTGTCGGCATCAATCCAAGCCTGCACCCATGCGGGCTTGTCAGGGGATGGCTGATCGAGACCGACAGCGGCAAATACGCGGGCAGGGTTCACAATGCCGTTCTTGTCGACCACCGCTGTTCGCAACAAGGCCTGAACGGCGCATTCAGCGCCAATCCAAATCGTCTGTTCAACATAGAAAAACCGGTCGCTCCAGCCGACAGCCTTGCTCACCATGCGGAACTTGACGAAAGGTCTGATCCGCTTCCGGTATCGGACCGACGAACCTGCTACCGTCAGGCCCCAAGCGTTCTGGCGCAAAGCGCCCAGCAAACCTGCGCGCTGGGCAAGTCCGGTACGCCCAAGATCCAGAATGGTCAGAATGCGCCCGTTGTTCATTTCCATAAACTGGTCAATGTCCTGCGGCCAACACCGGTGAAAGGACACATGATGATCCAGAGGGTGCAAGTCCGGCATGCGGCTGGCCTTGAAGATCTCTTTGACAAGGCGGACAATCGGGTACATGGGGGGGTCCTTTCTTCTGGATCCGAGATGTGCTTGCCTGACGTAAAGGTCAACTTTGACCTCGCGGCAACCACGGGCTTGTCGGAACCGGCATGAACGCTTAGGTCATGGCAGACAAAACGAAGGGCGCTTTTCAAATGCTGACCATTATCCAAGCCATCCTGTTGATCCTCGGCGTATTCCGCTTTTTCGTGATCGCGCATTTCATCATGAGTTGGCTGCTGAGGTTCGAAGTCCTGAATATCCGGCAAGAGTTTGTCGGGCAGGTCTGGTATGGCCTTGAACGTATCCTTCACCCTGTCTACAGCCGCATTCGCCGTATTATGCCGGACCTTGGCGGGATTGATCTGACACCCATCGTCGTATTGGTCGGGATCGAAATCCTGCGGATCTTCCTGATGAACAACATGCTGGCGTTCGTATAGTCAGGTTACCGCCGTTTCGTGAGCCAATTTGCTGCAAATGGTTGCGTCACGGACGAAATTGCTGAAAACTAGCCGCAATAGGGGCAATGCAGCGGGTATCTATCCTGCTGCTCATTCAGGAATATCGACATGGGTTTTCTAAATCTCAGCAAAAAAGGCATCGCGATCGCGCTGTCGGCACAAATGGTTCTGGCGACACAGGCTGTCACAATGGCGCAGGCTGAAATGCTGGGCACCGATCAGGCGATCAGCAAGTATACCGCCTTGGCAAACCGCAATGCGCTCATGGAAGAGATCCAGCGCGAAGAGGTGCAGGCCGAGATTGTTGCAATGGGGATTGATCCTGCCGAGGCCGAGGCGCGGCTTGCCGCACTTTCAGACGCAGAAATCGCAACCATGCTAACACAGATGGAGAATGACAGCGCGGGTGCCGATATCCTTGGCGTCCTGTTCACTGTCTTCGTGATTCTGCTGGTGACAGACTTGCTTTGCTTCACACGGTTCTTCAACTTCACACGGTGCGTGCGCTAACCTCACGCCTGAAACGTTTTGCCTGCCTGCTGGCGCTTTGCTGGCTGGCAGCTTGTGCGCAACCGTTCGATCCTGACGAACGGCTTACATTTGATGTGCCGACACGAGCGGCGGTCAGTGGTGTTCCGTTGATCCAGCAGGAGGCGTTCTATTGCGGCCCAACGTCTATCGCCATGGTCATGCAATGGGCCGGAGCGGATGTGACGCAGGAACAAGTGGCTGCACTTGCCTTTAGTCCCGGAGCAGGCGGTACCTATCTGGCCGATATGATCGGCAGCAGCCGTCGTCTGGGACAGTTGGCGGTTGAAATCGATGACTTTGACCAGCTTTTGACCGAGATTGCCGCGGGCCACCCGGTGATTGTCTTTCAGAACCTCGGGTTGGGTATCTTTCCGGTGTGGCACTACGGTGTCGTCACAGGGTACGACTTTGAAAAAGACGAGGTTTCCCTGAATTCCGGCCAGCTGGAGCAGATGGTGATGGCCTTTTCTGTCTTCGAACGTACATGGCGGCGCGGTGACTATTGGGGGCTGGTGGTCTTGCCGCCTGACCGTTTGCCATCAAGCGTCGACGAAACCGACGTTCTGTCAGCAGCGGCTGCTTTGGAACGTGTGGGGCAGTTTGAGGCCGCTGCAACGCTTTATGAAACGGGTGCTTCCCGGTGGCCGGAAAACTGGCTTTGGCAGTTCGGACTAGGCAATGCGCGCTATGGCATGGGTGATCTGCGCGGCGCACGCCGTGCGCTCAGACAGGCGCGTGCGCTTGACCCCAGCATACCAGAGGTGCGTGCCAATCTGGCCTTTGTGGAAAGTGCTCTGGCAGGCTGACTGCCCTATAACCGAAACGCGTGTCACCCATCGGAAATCCCTGATGGCGTAAATGCGCCGCTGGCGGTCGCGCATGACCTTTCGGCAAATCGGCGCAGATGGTCTATTCTGGGCAACGAAGTCCGGAGAATCCTGATGTCAGACCGCATTACCTTTACGCTTGATGGCCAGTCTGTGACCGCAGAACCGGGGCAGACAATCTGGGAAGTCGCCAATGGCCGTGGTCTTGTGATCCCGCATCTTTGCCACAAGCCAGCACCTGGATATCGCTCTGACGGCAATTGCCGCGCCTGTATGGTCGCGATCGAGGGAGAGCGCACGCTGGCCGCAAGCTGTGTTCGTGAACCTGCCGAAGGTATGGTGGTGACCACCGACCAGCCGCGCGAAAAGCAGGCGCGCCGCATGGTGATGGAGCTTCTGGTTGCAGACCAGCCCGCGCAGGAGGTTGCGCATGACAGGTCATCGCATCTTTGGGACATGGCGGCTTTGCAGGATGTCAGTGAAAGCCGCTTCCCGCAAAAAAAGCCCGATCACATTCCATTGCTTGACGACAGTCATGTGGCGATGTCGGTGAACCTTGATGCCTGTATTCAATGTGGCCTGTGTGTGCGGGCCTGCCGCGAAGTGCAGGTAAACGACGTGATTGGCATGGCAGGACGTGGGGGCACGGCCTATCCGGTATTCGATATGAACGATCCGATGGGCGCATCTTCCTGTGTGGCCTGTGGAGAATGTGTCCAGGCCTGCCCGACAGGGGCATTGCTACCTGCCACTGTCACGGATGAAAACCAGCTGGGCGACACCAAGGACTATGACCGCGAAGTCGAAAGCGTCTGTCCCTTTTGCGGTGTCGGCTGTCAGGTCAGTCTCAAGATCAAGGACAACAAGGTCAAGTTTGTCGAAGGCATCAACGGACCCGCCAATGAAGGGCGCCTTTGCGTCAAAGGGCGGTTCGGGTTCGACTATATCCACCATGACCACCGTCTGACCAAGCCGCTGATCCGGCGTGAAGATGCCCCTGAAAAGGGCCTGAATGTCGACCCCGGCAACTGGCAAACGCATTTCCGTGAAGCGACATGGGAAGAAGCGCTCGACGTTGCCGCGAAGGGCCTGAAAGAGATTGGCGGCAAAGGTGTTGCGGGTTTCGGATCTGCCAAATGCACCAACGAAGAGGCCTATCTCTTCCAAAAGTTGATCCGTCAGGGCTTTGGCCACAACAACGTCGATCACTGCACAAGGCTTTGTCATGCTTCTTCTGTGGCGGCGCTGATGGAGAACGTGGGCTCGGGCGCTGTGACGGCGACCTTCAACGAAATCGAGAATGCGGACGTGGCCATCGTCATCGGGGCGAACCCGATTGAGAACCACCCCGTTGCAGCGACCTATTTCAAGCAGTTTACCAAACGCGGCGGCAAGCTGATTGTGATGGACCCGCGCGGACAGGCGCTCAAGCGGTTTGCATCCCATATGCTGCAATTCCGGCCTGGCGCTGATGTGTCCATGCTGAACGCGATCATGCATGTGATTGTCGAGGAAGAGCTTTACGACCAGCAATATATCGAGGCCTACACCGAAAACTGGGAAGCGGAGAAAGCACATCTGGCTGATTTCACACCAGAGAAGATGGCCAAGATATGCGGCATCGAGGCGGAAGTCCTGCGCGAAGTGGCCCGCACCTTCGCCGGTGCCAAGGCCGCGATGATCTTTTGGGGCATGGGCGTGTCGCAACACATCCACGGTACCGACAATTCCCGCTGCCTGATCAGCCTTGCGCTGATGACCGGTCAGGTGGGGCGGCGTGGTGCGGGTCTGCACCCGTTGCGCGGCCAGAACAATGTGCAGGGAGCATCCGATGCCGGCCTGATCCCGATGTTCCTGCCCGACTATCAGCCTGTGGGCGATGACCGCGTGCGGTCGGCCTTTCAGGATATCTGGCAAGAGGGATCGATTGACCCCAACAAGGGCCTGACGGTCACCGAGATTCTTGATGCTGTGCACGCAGGCGATATCCATGGAATGTATATTCTGGGCGAGAACCCGGCGATGTCCGATCCTGATGTCGAACACGCGCGGGACGCGCTGGCAAAGCTTGACCACCTTGTGGTGCAGGACATCTTTATCACGGAAACTGCCAATTTTGCCGATGTGATCCTGCCTGCGTCCGCCTTTGCTGAAAAAACCGGAACGGTGACAAATACCAACCGGCAGGTCCAGATGGGCCGTCCTGCGGTACCGCCTCCGGGCGAGGCTAGGGAAGACTGGTGGATCACGACAGAACTTGCCAAGCGGCTTGGGCTGGACTGGACCTATACCCATCCATCGCAGGTTTTCGGTGAAATGGCGCTCTCGATGAAATCACTGTCCAACATCACGTGGGAGCGGCTCGAGGCGCAGAACGCGGTCACTTACCCGTCTTTGTCGCCGACAGACCCCGGACAGCCTATTGTTTTTGGTGACGGTTTCCCGCGCGAAAACGGGCGCGCCAAGTTCACACCTGCCAGCGTGATCGCGCCGGATGAAGCGCCGGATGCGGATTATCCGATGATCATGACGACAGGGCGGCAGCTGGAACACTGGCATACGGGGTCCATGACCCGCAGGTCCAAGGTTCTGGATGCGGTCGAGCCAGAGGCCAACTGTTCGCTCCATCCTTCCACCCTGCGCAGGCTTGGCGTCGCACCGGGTGGCATGGTCAAGCTTTCGACGCGGCGCGGCAGTATTACGATCATGGCGCGCGAGGATCGGGCCGTGGCACCGGACATGGTGTTCGTGCCCTTTGCCTATGTCGAGGCGGCCGCGAATATTCTGACCAACCCGGCAGTCGATCCTTATGGCAAGATACCCGAATTCAAATTCTCTGCGGTAAGGGTTGAAAAGGCTGAAGGCCCTGTCGCTGCGGAATAGACCAATTCAGGTCGGTGGTGCAGTTTGCCGGCGCAGGAGCCTCCGGCGGGGGTTTTTGGCCAAGATGAAGGTAAAGCGGTGCGCGCTATTGAATAGCAGGGCCCCGCTGGCCTAGCGTTTTCAGGGTGCGCTGCTGTGGTGCGGCGGCGCATGGGAATAACCAAAGGAGACGTGCCATGCGCAAATTGACCCTGATTGCCACATTGACCGGCCTTGCCTTGCCTGCGTTTGCAGATGATTCAGCATTGCTGATGGGCGTTTCGCGCTACGGCGAGTTGTCCCGCGTCAGTAGTGGGACCGATGTATTGGGCGCGGCGACCGCGTTGCGCGATGCAGGTTATCAGGTCTCGACCCTGTCCAACGGGTCAATCCGCGATATGCGACGTCTGCTTGAGGTGCTGGCCGCAGATGCGCCTGATGCCGACCGTCTTGTTGTCGCGCTGTCGGGTCGCTTTGCGACAGACGGGGAACGGACGTGGTTTCTGGCCGAAGATGCAGATACGCCAACGCCTTTCGGGCTTGATGATGCGATCTCGGTTGACACTGTGATGGATGTGCTTTCCCGCGCGCCAGGTCAGGCGGTACTGGTGCTTGGCTATGATCAGGATGGCTTCAGCAGTTTCGGGCGCTATCTGCGTGAAGGCGTGGGGCGTCTGGATGTCCCGCAGGGTGTCACGGTGATCTATGGCGAGCCGAACCGCATCGAAGATGTCCTGACGGATGCTGTGGTCGTTCCCGGTGGCGATGTGATGGCCTACGTACGTGACAACCGGCGCCTCAATATGACCGGCTATCAACCACGCAGCCTGATCATGCAGGCCGACGCAGAGCAAGGGGTGCCGACCCCTTTGCCAACGATCGAGCCGACCCTGCGTGCATGGAACGATGCGCAAGAGGCAAACACGGCCGACAGCTATCGCGATTTCATCTTTGACAACCCAGGCAGCCCCTATATCGCCGAAGCCCGCCGTCGCTTGGATGCGATCGAGCGTGATCCGGTCAGGCTGGCCGAGATTGAGGAAGACGGGTTGAACCTGACCCGCAATGAACGCCGCGCTATTCAGCGTAATCTGACCTTGCTGGAATTCGACACCCGTGGTGTTGATGGTATCTTTGGGCCCGGTACGCGCGGAGCCATTCGCAATTGGCAGCAAGACAACGGGTTTGCCCAGACATCGTATCTGACAACCGAGCAGATCAATCGTATCGACGCACAGGCCAGCCGCCGTGCCGCCGAGATTGAAGCCGAAGAAGAACGTGCCCGCGAAGAGGCGCTGGCCCTTGATCGGGACTATTGGGAAGAGACCGGCGCACGCGGGACGGTTGCAGGGTATCGCGCCTATCTTGAGCGCTATCCCGAAGGTCTCTTTGCGGAGGAGGCCCGCGATAGACTTGCCGCGGCACAGGACGCTGACAACGAAGAAGCGCGCGCGCGCGAAGAGGCGTTGAACATCAATCCTGTCTTGCGCCGTCTGATCGAGAACCGCTTGCAACAGCTCGGGTTTGACCCCGGGCAGGTGGATGGACGATTTGACAGGGATACGCGCCGCGCAATCAGCCTCTATCAGCGGCAGGGCAACCTGACAGCGACCGGCTATCTGGATCAGCCCACACTTGCCCGGCTATTGGCAGATACATTCGGACGCTGAGATGCGGTGACCCCAACGAAACGGAATGGGCGCCCCGACGTCGGCGCGCCCTCTTTTGTGATGAACCGTGCAGCTTATTGGGCGCGCACGTACCTTTCTGCCAAGAGACGGACAAACCCCTGCCCGCCGTCATATTGGCGCACGCCGATGATATAGGTTCCCGCCTGCAAGCGTACCGCAATCAGGCTGTCCAGTCCGTCACCATAGTCATCGTTCAGGCCGACCTGCCGCCCCAGATCATCGTAGACCACCAGCCAAGGATCACTGTTGCCATTTGCGATCGCCTCGACAACCAAAAGACCTGCATCCGCAAAATCGATGCTGAACCACGTCACATTTTCCGTTGCCTGCACATCCTGCCGCACGCGCGATGTCAGGACGCCCAGATCGGTGACAAGAACACTGCCATCCAGTGGTGGAGCAGCTTCGCCGCGGGCATAGAGGCTTTGCAGAGCCTCTTCGGGGTCATAAGGGTTGATGCTGATCGTGATGGGCGCGCTGTCGTCACTCAACGCACTTACAGCAAGACAATAGGTTCCCGCAGCCAAGTCATTTGTCACATCCAGACGCGAATTTAGTCCGTCATAGTCATCGTTTTCGTCGATATAGGTTTCTCCCGGACCATAAAGCGTGATTACGGGGTCAGCGGTCTCGTTTTCGGCCGTGATGGTGATGGCAGTCTGGCCATCCAGTTCGAAGCTCCAGTACGGGGTCTCGTTTGCCGAGGCCGATACGCTTGTGCCAAGCGGACCATACGGCGTGGCACTTTCGCAACTGCCGGTCTGGTCGCCACCACCACCCACGCTGATGCCGTCGGTCAGGGGCTCCTGATCCTGCCGTCCGATCCGGACGAATGCCGTCATCGGTCCGCCGTCATAGCTGCGCATGGTCATGCAATAGGTTCCGGCATCCAGACTTGTCTCGGCGCGGGAGGCGGCATTGCCGCCAGAATCATCATCGGACAGGATGATGCCACCCGCGGCGTCGAGCAGATCGATGATCGGATCGCCCGAACCGCGGCCCTCTGCCTCGACGCGAATGTCGGTTGGGGCAGACAAGGTGAAAAGTGATACATATTCATTGCCGCCCAATACCAGTGCCATCTGTTCGCGGTAGCTATCGGCTGTCGTGATATCAGAACGGGCTTCATCCCCACCGATCCACTGACCGTTATTTCCAAAACCACCACAAATATCTTGTGCAAGGGCGGGTGATGCACCGCCTAGAAAGAGTGCTGCAATTGCAGTGGTTCTGAAGTTCAGGCGGGTCATGGAGGACGGTCCTTTATCTCTTTTCCAAATAGTCTGAAGCAAGGGTAGCGTGACATGCCCCTCAAAGGCTAGGGCAGATCGCTCTGGATGGGCAAAGACAGAGCGTTGCACGTGCCGCCACAATGTGCAGGCCAAGGCGCTTGCCTATCACGATCAACGACGAGAATGGTTTGCACGGCAGTTCTGATGTCCGAAGCTACGAAAATGAAAAGGGCCGCACCAGCGGTACGACCCATTCCAAAAATCAACTGTCGCTGGTTTAGCCCTGACGGGCCTTGAACCGGCGTTGCGTCTTGTTGATCACATAGACGCGGCCCTTACGGCGCACAATGCGGCAATCGCGGTGGCGCTGCTTGAGCGAGCGGAGGGAGTTACGTACCTTCATGGGTTCGTTTCCTATCTGTCGCGGCGCGCGGATTGCGCCTTGGGTTACTTTTCAGACCAGAAGGCCCGGTGAATTCATGGTGGACGATACTGGGATTGAACCAGTGACCCCTTCGATGTCAACGAAGTGCTCTACCGCTGAGCTAATCGTCCGTGTCGTCTGCGATGCTCGCGTCCCATAACGAAATAGGACGCGGGCGAACCGCGTCAGTCGTGCGGTCTATAAAAGGAGTCGACAAAGGGATCAAGGGCTTTTGGTAATTTCCCAAAACGCGCTATCTAGAGAGCGGAAGGGGAGCAAAACATGTTCAAAACCGCTTACAATCTTGTCCGGCCCGCGGCCCGCACGACAAGCGTGGTCTTTGCCTCTCCACACAGTGGACGTCACTATCCTGAATCTTTTTTGCGTCGGGCCGTCCTGAATGCAAGCGAGATCCGTTCCTCCGAGGATGCTTTTGTCGACCAGTTGTTTCAAGCGGCGCCAACTTATGGTGCGCCATTGCTGACCGCAAACGCACCGCGCGCCTATCTGGATCTGAACAGAGGAGCCGATGAGCTTGATTCGGCCCTGATTGAGGGGGTGCGCCGTAGTGCGCATAACCCGCGCATCGCAAGCGGCCTGGGTGTGATCCCCCGCGTCGTGGCCAATGGACGCCAGATCTATCGTGGCAAACTGACACTTGTTGAGGCACACCAGCGCATTGCGCAATACTGGCGCCCCTACCACGACCAGTTGCAGACGCTGCTTGACGAAAGCTTCAACGCTTTTGGAGAGGCGATCCTGATCGACTGCCACTCCATGCCGCATGAAGCGCTTGAAAACGTAGGCCCTCCGGGCAGTGCGCGGCCAGATGTGGTGCTGGGCGACCGGTTCGGTTCGACGGCGGCAGGATCGATTGTGGAAAGGGTCGAGGCGGCCTTTGCCAGCGCGGGTCTGCGGGTGGCGCGGAATATGCCTTTTGCCGGTGCTTTCATCGCGCAACACTATGGACGCCCCTCGCGCCAGCAACACGCCATTCAGATCGAGATTGACCGCGCACTCTATATGAATGAACGCACACGAGAGCCGCGTTCGGATTTCGAGGCCTTCCAGACAGTGTTAACCGGCGTGATTGCCGAGATCGCCCAGATCGGAGAAGCTGGCGACCACAGAGTTGCTGCCGAATAGGCTGGCCTTAGACTTGCATTTCCGACGCCAGAAACGCCTCGGGGTCATCCACCTCCACCAGCCTTTTCCGGTCAATCTGCCAAAAGCGGTTACCAACATTGCGCAGGAAGCTGCGGTCGTGGCTGACCAGCAAACAAGTGGCGCCTTGGGTGATCAGTTCATCCTCCAGCGCCTCCTGCCCTTCGATATCAAGGTGGTTTGTCGGCTCGTCCAGCAGGTAGAAATGCGGATGTTGCAGGCGCAGAATTAGCATCGCAAGCCTTGCTTTCTGGCCTCCGGACAAGGCGCCAATCTTGGTTTCCTGCATTTGAATTTTCACGCCTGCTCCGGCCAGCAGTCCGCGCGCGCGCTGATCACCTACATCGAATTGTCCCGTCACCGCCGTCATAGGCGTATCCCTGTCATCCAGTTGGCTGAGATGTTGATCGGAATAGCCCATCGCGACGCTTGGCGCGCATTTGATGCGGGGGACCTCGCCTGTGATTGCGCCTCGGATCATTTTGATCAGTTGAGTTTTGCCTGTACCATTGGCGCCTAGCAGGACGATACGGTCACCTTGGGTGATCCATTTCTTTCCGGTGTTGTAGAGCAGGCAGTCATCCGGCGCCGTCACATTCACATCATCCAGTGCGATCAGCGCTTTCGCATGAGTTCCGCTGTTCGTCAGCCTGATATCCCCTGCACTGCGTTCCTGATGGGGGGCCTTGACCCCTGCCTCGATCTTGGCCGCGCGCTCGCTGAGTTGCCTGGTCTTGTTGACCAGCAGGTCCGAGCCGGAGTTGATGCCGATGTTCTTGAGCTTGGCGGCCTGCTTGCGCAGTTGCTGCGCCTTGTTGAGGTCGTTGGCAAAACGACGTTCTTCTGCGGCATCCGTCTCGGCCAGAGAACTGCGCGCCTTGGTAAAAGACAATTGATATACCCGCGAACGTTCCGCGCGTAGAAAAAGCGTGCGGTTCGTCGTGGCATCAAGGAATGCACGGTCATGGCTGGTAATGATGGCCGGTGTGTCGCGTGGCAGGGCACACAGCCAGTCTTGCAGCAAGCCGATACGCTGTAGATCGAGGTGGTTTGTCGGTTCATCAAGCAACAGTATATCGGGTTCGTTGACCCATGCCGCCGCCAGAAGCGCAGTGCGCTGCCAACCGCCGCTAACTGCGGCCAGCGGCTTGTGCTGCATATCATAAGGAACCTTCAGGTCGTCAAGCACCACATCCACGCGCCAGCTGTCGTAGTCAGCTTGTTCTTTCGGAAGGGCGGCAAGGACCAGATTGTAGAGCGTGTCAGACAAGGCGGCGGCAGGCACGTCTTGCGCCACATACCCCACATGCAAGCCACGCGCGCGGGTGATCTCGCCAGTGGTGGGTTCTATTGTGCCGGCGATGCAGCCCATAAGTGTTGATTTTCCCCGTCCATTAGCAGCCACAAGGCCAAGGCGGTCGCCTTTGGAAATGGTGAGATCGAGGTCAGAAAAAAGCGGGTCGCTCAAGGTAACACCCAGGGCCTTGATATTGATGATAGTCATAAGCGGTCTCAGTCACACAAGAGTGGTGCTGCGCAAGCAGCGATTTGGGCAGACCGTTTGTGATCAGCCCTGCAAACGGATTTACAGGGCGGGACGGGGACCATGCTGAAGTCGACGGATGATACGCATGTTCAGCACTGTCCTCCTTTTGCTCTGGTGTGATAATCCAAGGATCGTAAGTGCAGCATGTCAGGCGGGTCAAGACCCGCCTCCCATTTCACCTCAGTGCGCGCCCCTTGATGATGGCGTCTTTGCCAAACCTTTCGCGTATCTTGTCAGCCGCCTTTTCGGCCTCGGCCCGCTTCTGCGCGCCGGGATCCAGCAGGTCACCTTCGCGGTCGGCGTCGGCGTCCGATGTGATTTCGGAAAGCCCTACCCCCAGCAGGCGAAACGGCCCGCGATGGCTGACCTGATCAAACAAACCGCGCGCTGTCCGGTAGACTGTATCGGCGATCTGCGTGGGGTGATGCAGGCTGTGTCGCTTCGAGATCAGTTTGAAATCGGATGTCTTGAGTTTCAGCGTTACGACACGCCCTGCCCTGTCTTTGGCCTTTGCACGTGCGCTGACCTTTTCCGCCATGCGCCATAGATGCCCGTCAAGAATGTCCACATCGCCTGTATCTTCGCTGAATGTTGTCTCATTCGACAGCGTCTTGACCGGGGTATGCGAAGATATCCGCCGCCCGTCTTCGCCGCGCGCAAGGCTGTAAAGCCGTTCACCCATGCTGCCGAACCTGTCATGCAGATCGCGCCGGTCCCAGCGCAACAGGTCGTCGAAAGTACGGATGCCGGCACTTTCAAGGCTGGCCTGAGCAGCCGGCCCGATTCCCCAGATGAGGCGCACGGACTTGGGGCGCAGAAAGGCGGTTGTCTCTGCCTTGCCGATGATTGAAAAGCCTCGTGGCTTGTCGAGGTCAGAGGCTACTTTTGCCAGAAACTTGTTGTGGCTCAGACCGATAGATCCGGTTAGACCCAGCTCGTCTTTCATCCTCTTGACCAGCCGCGCCAGCATCACCGCCGGCGGCGCATGGTGCAAACGCGCGGTGCCGGTCAGGTCCATAAACGCTTCGTCCAGCGACAGGGGTTCGACCACAGGCGTCAGTTCATCCATCATCTCGCGGATCGCTTTGGATGCTGCGACATAGGCGTCAAAGTTGGGGCGTACCACCACGGCTTCGGGGCAGAGTTTCAGCGCCTGAAACATTGGCATGGCGGATTTGACGCCCTTGATGCGGGCGACATAGCAGGCGGTTGAAACAACACCACGACGCCCACCCCCGATGATCACGGGCTTGTCGGCCAGCGCCGGATTGTCACGTTTTTCGACAGAGGCGTAGAAAGCATCGCAATCCATATGTGCGATGGTCAGGTCAAACAGTTCGGGATGGCGCGTCACCCTTGGGCTGCGGCATTGCGGACAGCGGGTTTCGCTGTCGAATGTTGTCAGGCAATCACGGCAGAGGGCGGGCATAGATGCACTCTAGGTCGGCGCAGTGGCGGACACAATCTGCCAGCGGCAGCGCCTGCTATGGGTCGGGGAGCCTCCGGCGTGAGTTTTTGACCAAGATGAAGGCAGATTCTTGTTGCTTTGTGATGCGATCTGTCTATGAGTTTCCGATAGGAAACATTCCGACCGGGAGAGCCCGGTTGAGTCTGGCGCCGAAGGAGCAACCGCCCCGGTCACTCTCAGGCAAAAGGACCGGTCGGGGTGCAAAACGCCGAAGAGTGGCCTTGAATGGTCCGCCGAAGGAGCAAGCCCGATTGGGGCGAAACTCTCAGGCACAGCAGACGGCGGGGGCAAATGGTAAGGAGAATTACCATGCCTTCTATTGCTGTTCTGGGTGCCGGAATCACCGGTGTCACGACTGCCTATTCACTTCATGTGCGCGGTTACGATGTCACCGTTTTTGATCGCCAGCGCTATGCGGCGATGGAAACCAGTTTTGCCAATGGTGGCCAGTTGAGCGCCTCGAATGCCGAGGTCTGGAACCAATGGTCGACTGTCCTGAAGGGGCTCAAGTGGATGCTTCACCATGATGCGCCACTGTCTGTGAACCCGCGCCCGAGCTGGCACAAGATCAGCTGGATGGCAGAGTTTCTAGCGAATATTCCCAAGTACAAGGCCAACACCGTTGAAACCGCGCGTCTTGCGGTGACTGCGCGCGCCGGTCTGTCAGAGATGGCAGATCGGGCCGGTATCGATTTTGACTTTACGCCTGCCGGTATCCTGCATTTCTACAAGACCGAGAAGGACTTTGCCCATGCGCGCAAGGTGACGGCTCTGCTTGCACAGGGCGGTCTGCAACGCCGTGAATTGACGGCCGAAGAGACCCTTGCCAAAGAGCCTGCCCTGCGCGGTGATATCCTTGGTGGGTTCTGGACCGAGAGCGACAGCACCGGCGATATCCACAAGTTCACGGTCGGGCTGGCTGACTGGCTGCGCAAGCAGGGTGTGCAGTTCCAGATGGGACATCCGGTTGATGATGTTTGTGCTGATGCTGACGGGGTCACAGTGCACGCAAGGGATGAAAAGCGCTTTGATGCGGTGGTTGTTTCGGCAGGTGTGGCATCGCGCGGGTTTGCCAGGAAACTGGGCGACCGCGTGAATGTTTATCCGGTTAAGGGTTATTCTATCACGGTGAACCTGCCCGATGCCGTATCACAGGCCGCCGCGCCAACTGTGTCGCTGTTGGATGACAAAGCCAAGATTGTGACCTCGCGCCTTGGCCGCGACCGGTTCCGCATTGCCGGAACGGCTGAATTCAATGGCGAAAACCGCGATATCCGCGCGGACCGGGTGAGACCGCTGGTGGACTGGTGTGAAGCCCATTTCCCTGATGTCAGCACAGAGAACGTGATACCTTGGGCCGGTTTGCGCCCGATGATGCCGAACATGATGCCACGCGTGGGCGCGGGGCGGCACGAACGGGTGTTCTATAACACCGGCCACGGCCACCTTGGTTGGACGTTGTCGGCAGCAACAGCCGATCTCGTTGCAAGCGCGATACAGTACCGGATTTCCACGCAGAATACGCACGGTATACAACAGCATACATTGAAAACGGCCTGAACTGTATCTATCTGTCCCTTACAACAATAAGGGACAGATACATGCCTATTGAAAATCTATTCGCCGAATTCTTCGGACAGAACATTGTTTGGTTGCTGTTGGCTGTTTTCATCATTGTCTGCATCATGGCCGGTGTGCGCATCGTGCCGCAGTCAGAGAAGTTTGTTGTGGAAAGGCTTGGGCGGTTGCGGTCTGTCCTCGGGCCGGGGATCAACTTCATTGTGCCTTTTCTGGATCGTGTACGCCATAAAGTGTCAATTCTGGAACGTCAGTTGCCGTCCATGAATCAAGACGCCATTACCTCTGACAACGTGTTGGTGCAGGTCGAAACATCGGTATTCTATCGTATCATCGAGCCGGAAAAGACAGTTTACCGAATTCGTGATGTGGATGGCGCGATTTCAACGACGGTGGCCGGTATCGTGCGCTCTGAAATCGGCCGGATGGAACTTGATCAGGTGCAGGCGAACCGTTCGAACCTGATCGAGGCCGTGCGTGCACAAGTGGCCCAGCAGGTCGATGACTGGGGGATCGAAGTGACGCGTGCGGAAATCCTTGACGTCAATCTGGATCAGGCCACACGAGAGGCGATGTTGCAGCAGTTGAACGCCGAGCGCGCACGCCGTGCGCAAGTCACCGAGGCCGAAGGCAAGAAGCGCGCCGTCGAGTTGCAGTCGGACGCGGAACTCTATGCCGCCGAGCAGGACGCAAAGGCACGCCGTATTCTGGCCGATGCCGAAGCTTATGCGACACAAGTGGTGGCGGTGGCGATTGCCGAAAACGGGCTAGAGGCCGCACAGTATCAGGTTGCGCTCAAGCAGGTTGAAGCCCTGCAAAAGCTGGGTGATGGCACTGGCAGCCAGACTGTTATCCTGCCCGCCAACGCGCTTGATGCTTTTGCCAATGCATTTCAAATGCTGAAAGGACGTGGATAATGCCGCTTTGGACGGAATGGTGGGTGTGGATGTCGGGTGCGCTGATCCTCGCGACATTGGAAGTGTTGATCCCCGGCTACATCTTTCTGGGGTTCGCTATAGGCGCTGCCATGATGGGGCTGCTGATCCTGTTCGGGGTCTCGGCAACGGGCCTTGCGCTGACGCTGGTGATCTTTGCTGTCCTGTCGCTGATATCCTATCTGGCGATGCGCAAATTCTTCGGATTGAAAACCGGACAGGTGAAAATCTGGGATACTGACGTCAACGACTAGGGCGTCCCCGCCGCTATGGTCCTTGTAAGCCCCTGGCCCTAGCGGTTGGGGGCTTTTGCTTGTGGCGAGGCCAGTTCGGCCAGAATGTCTTGCGCGGCTGCCTTGGGGTTTTTTGCCTGCCAGATCGGGCGCCCCACAACGACGTGATCCGCCCCGTTTGCAATGGCCTGTGCCGGTGTCATCACCCGCTTCTGATCCCCAAGATCGGCTCCAACCGGGCGCACGCCGGGGGTGACGATCAACTTGCCGTCAGCTTCTGGCAAAGCGCGGATCATTGCGGCCTCTTGCGGTGACGCAATGACTCCGTCGGCACCATTCGACAAGGCGATAGCGGCGCGTTCCTGTACCAGATCGGCGACGCTGCCGGCCTTGATGCAGGAGGCATCCAGATCATCGCGATCCAGCGAAGTGAGGATCGTCACGGCAAGGATCTTCATATCAGATCCGCCGGCCCCTTCGCGTGCGGCGCGGACCACATACGGATCACCGTGCACGGTAAGAAAATCCAGATTGAACTGCGCCACGCCACGCACTGCGGCTTCGACCGTGGCGCCGATGTCAAAGAACTTCATATCCAGAAAAATGCGCTTGCCGTGCTCTTGCTTCAATTCATTGGCCAGCGCCAGGCCACCGCCCGTCAGCATGCCAAGGCCGATCTTGTAAAAGCTCACGCTATCGCCCAGCGTCTTGGCAAGCTCCAGCCCATCAAGAACGTTTGGCACGTCCATTGCTACAATCAGACGGTCATCGGACATGGGGCTTGCTCCTTGGTTTGGTTTCAAGCGGTCTAGCGATTGCTGGATCGCGGCGCAACACATCCCAGCGCTGACGGAATTGATGTGCGTCAAGAGGGCGCTGAGTCTGCAGTCTAGGTTTCGGCATGTGCCTCTTGTCCGCGCATTTGCTGACGCGGACTTGCACGAACCGTCCGGGCATCCCATCTAGAGTGTGAGGCCCAATCAGGGATGTGCCGCCAAGCCGGGCATCCGAAATCGTGGGCGCTTAACAAAGGAGAGACCCATGAACTTAGAAAAGTTCACCGAGCGGTCGCGCGGCTTCGTACAGGCCGCCCAGACGATCGCAATGCGCGAAAATCACCAGCGGTTCGCGCCCGAACACCTGCTTAAAGCACTGATGGACGATGAAGAGGGGCTAGCCTCTAACCTGATCACGCGTGCGGGCGGCAACCCGAAAGCTGTCTTGGCAGCGGTCGATTCAAGCCTTGCAAAGCTGCCCAAGGTGACCGGCGAAGGTGCGCAGGTTTACCTTGATAACGTGACTGCCAAGGTGATGGACGAGGCAGAGAAGGTGGCCAAAAAGGCGGGTGACAGCTTTGTCCCGGTGGAGCGCCTTTTGACAGCACTTGCATTGGTCAAATCCAAAGCAAAGGACGCGCTGGAGGCGGGCGGGATCACCGCTCAAAACCTGAATGAGGCCATCAACGATATCCGCAAGGGCCGGACCGCCGATAGCGCAACGGCCGAGGATAGCTTCGAGGCCTTGGCAAAGTATGCCCGCGACCTGACGGAAGCTGCCGAGCAAGGCAAGATTGACCCGATCATCGGCCGTGACGAGGAAATCCGCCGCGCGATGCAGGTCTTGTCACGCCGGACCAAGAATAACCCGGTCCTGATCGGTGAACCCGGTGTCGGTAAGACCGCCATTGCCGAGGGCCTCGCGCTGCGTATTGTCGACGGTGATGTGCCCGAAAGTCTGCGCAACAAGAAACTTATGGCGCTGGACATGGGTGCCCTGATTGCCGGTGCGAAATACCGCG
>CAZTKF010000048.1:0-20673 GCA_964614205.1 uncultured Loktanella sp.
CGCTGCAACATCGCGCGGTCACTGTCGCCACGCCAATAGGCGCCCGCAATGGACATCAGTTTGAACCCGTCGGCAGGCACTTGGCCCGTATGCTGCAAATGCGGGCCACGGCACAGGTCCTGCCAGTCGCCATGCCAATACATGCGCAACGGTTCATCGCCGGGGATGCTTTCGATCAGTTCGACCTTATATGGTTCACCACGGTCCTTGTAATACTGGATCGCCTTTTCGCGCTCCCAGATTTCGGTCCGGACGGGATCGCGTTTGTTGATGATCTCTTTCATCTTCTTTTCGATCAGACCCAGATCCTCGGGTGTGAATGGCTCTGCGCGGTCAAAGTCATAGTACCAGCCATCCTTGATGACAGGGCCGATTGTGACCTGCGTTTCGGGCCAGATTTCCTGCACCGCGCGCGCCATGATATGCGCAAGGTCATGGCGCACCAGCTCCAGGGCGGGTTCTTCGTCTTTCATCGTGTTGATGGCGATGCTGCTGTCAGCCTTGATCGGCCATTGGAGGTCCCAATGCTGGTTATTGACCGTCGCGCTGATGGCCTTCTTGCGTAGTGAAGATGAAATGTCAGCAGCCACTTCGGCGGCTGTGATGCCTGCCGCGTAAGAACGGCTGTTACCATCAGGGAATGTCAGGGAAATCTGTGCCATCTCGGGGCAAGCTCCTCGTCTGTTTGGCGCCTACAAAACGCCCGGTTGCGGGTTATGTTCAGGCGCTACATGACTTCATGGCCCAAGATGGTCAAGGGCTGGCTGCCATTCCGCCGGACAGTATACCCAGATATACGTTGACTGCGACGTTCAACCAGCTAAATACGACATAGTTTCCGATGAGAAACCTAGATATAGGGGATGACGCATGCCAAGCTACAACCGCACATTCGATCTGAGCATCAGCGACGTGAACATGATTGAAGAAGCCCTGCGCGCACGTGGCCGCGAGTTGTCAAGCATGCGTCTGGCATTGAGTGAAGAAAACCCCGCGCATCTTGAATCGATCCGCGTGATCGAGCGGGACCAGCGCCAGAACGAAGAACTGCTGGGGCGGTTGCATGACCAGAAAATCTTTTATCGTCCCAAGACGTCGGTTTACGTCGGCGGCTGACGTAGGCCGGTTTCTACAAGTTTTCGGACTAGGCAGAGCACACAACACACGATCGTTGTGTGCTTTTTGCTTTGCGGGGGAAACCGAAAGCCCTTGCAGCCATAAGGGTGTTATGATGCTCTCGGCGCATGGATAATACACAAATCACTCCAGCATTCGTCACTCCGCAGGGCCGTCGCATTGCCTACCACCTCACCGACGGCAGCGGACCCGCTGTTGTCTTTCTTGGCGGGTTCAAGTCCGACATGGGCGGCACCAAAGCCGTTCATCTGGAGGCGTGGGCAAAGGCATCGGGTCGCGCCTTTCTGCGCTTTGACTACTCTGGCCACGGCGAAAGCAGCGAGGCCTTTACGGATGGCTGTATCGGCGACTGGTTCGAAGATGCCTGCGCCGCAATCGGGTTGCTGGCCGGAAAAGTGGTTCTTGTCGGCTCCAGTATGGGGGGGTGGATTTCTCTGCTGGTCGCCAAGGCGATGCCCGAAAAGGTCGCCGGAATGGTGACAATCGCCGCCGCGCCCGACTTTACCGAAGACAGTATGTGGGCCGGTTTCACTGATGCCCAGAAAGCAGAACTGATGGCAGGGCAGGTCGCTTTGCCTTCGGAATATGGCGAACCCTACATCATCACACGCCGTCTTATCGAGGAAGGCCGCGCCCGCCTTGTTCTGCGTGACCCGCTGCCTTTGCCGTTTCCGGTCCGGTCCTTGCAAGGGACGGCAGACGCCGACGTGGATATTTCGGTGGCGCTGCGCTTGCTTGCGCATGCTAAAAGCCCCGACATGCGCCTGACGCTGGTGGACGGTGCAGATCACCGTTTCTCGGACGCGGCGTGTCTGGACCTCATTGTAGCCTCGGTGAAAGAGGTCCTTCAGGCGGCAGAGAGCTAAAATCTGCCTTCCTACGTAACGTTCCGCTTTGGGATTTATGACACCTCTGCTTAGGGTGCCGGGCAATCCTTGGGAGGGGACAAGATGGCGTTATCCTTGGGGCAAAAGGCAGGCTGGGGGCTGGCCGACATGGGCGTCGTGGTCTTTGTCGTGGTCAAGCAGTTGCTTGTCCTGACATATCTGACCGCATTTCTTGGGGTGCCTGTCGGTATCGCGGGCTTTGTAACGACGGCTGTCTTGATCTTTGATATGTTGACCGACCCTCTGGTCGGCTATCTGAGTGATCGCACCCAAAGCAGGTTCGGCAGGCGCGCGCCATGGATGTTTATCGGCGTTCTGGTGATGTCGACAGGCATGGTTGGCCTGTTTTCGGTTCCCGCCGGATTGGGTATGACTGCCAACCTCGCGTGGGTGCTGGCATTTTTCGTACTGGCAACCGTCGGGTTCACCATGGTCGCGATCCCCTATGGCGCCCAGTCCGGAGAGATTACCCAAGATCCAAAAGAACGGTCTGCGATGACAGGGTTCCGCATGGCCTTTGCCAGCGTTGGCATCCTGATCGGCGGTGCTGTGATCCCCGGACTCGCGGGCGGAATGGGTTATGCCATGGCGGCTCTGGCCGTGACCCCTTTGATGGTGGGTGCGGTTTGGTTGTCGCTCTGGTCGATCCGGAAAGCACCCCGTATCGAGCACGCAGCACAGGTCGGCCTTGGCGGGATGTTTGGTCTGGTCTTCTCAAACAGGGCCTTTGTCGCTCTGGTCGTGCTCTACGGTGTGATGACACTGGCCATCGCAATGATCACCGCGGGTCTGCCGTTTGCAGCACTGTACCTGATCATTGATAGCGGTGATACGATGCTTTCAGGCGCCGCGGCCACGCTTTCCACACTGAGCCTGATGTTCGCGGCCTTTGTCATCGGGTCGATCCTTAGTCAGGCGCTGTGGGTTCTGCTGTCGCACAGCATCGGAAAGGTGGGTGCGCTCGTCTTGGGACTGATCCTTTATGTGGTGCTGCTTTATGCGCTTTATTCGATGCTGCCGTCGGTGAATGTCACCGCGATTGCAGGCATGTTCGTACTGGCTGGAATGACCAACGGTGCATATCAGCAAATTCCTTGGGCGATGTACCCCGACCTGATGGATGTCACCCGCCGCGAAAGCGGTGCTGCGATCGAGGGCGCATTTTCGGCAATCTGGCTCTTTGGTCAAAAGCTGGCCAATGCGGTGGCACCCGCGATCCTCGGGCTGACCTTGGCCGCCGCAGGATGGCAGGAAACGACCGACGGTGTCGTCGCACAAACCGGACAGGCGCTGGGCGCGTTGCAGATGTCGATCACATTGATCCCTGCCGCGATCCTCGGCGTTGCCATTGTGGGGCTCGCCTTTGTCTATCGTCCCATGGCGCTGCGCGCTCTTGCATGATCTGGCCACCATAGAGGCCGCAATTGCTGCGGCAGAAGCCCGCGTGCCGAACCTGCGCAAAGGTTGCGAGAAACGGATCATCTGGGCCGAGGCGCCAGCCACCAAAACACAGATGAGCCTGCTCTATATCCATGGGTTCTCGGCCACGGGAGAGGAATTGCGCCCCTTGCCCGACATGGTCGCGGCTGCCTTTGGTGCGAACATCCACTTCACACGGCTGACAGGCCACGGGCAGGATCATGATGCGATGGGGCGGGCGACGCTATCTGACTGGCGGCGTGACGTGGCCGAGGCGATCGCAATCGCGGAAACTCTGGGTGAAGAGGTGATTATCATGGGTTGCTCGACTGGTTGCACGCTGGCCACACTGGCCCTCGCCGAAGGTGCACAGGCCAAGGCGATGATCCATATCTCGCCGAATTTCGGCCTGCGTCACCGCGTGGTGCAGACCTTGCTCGACTTGCCGGGTGCGCGTCATTGGTCGAAGTATATCGCCGGATCGTCGCGGTCATTTACGCCGATCAGCGCGGCGCATGCGGCCTATTGGACGGTGGAATACCCGACCGATGCGGTCCATGTGATGGCGGATGCAGTGCGGGCTGTCCGGCGTGCCGATCTTTCCCCGATCAGTGCCCCGGCCTTGTTCTGCTTCAATGATGCCGATCAGGTCGTGCATCCCGAAGACACACGCAAGGTCATTGCCCGCTGGGGCACGCGGACCGACACGGTTGCGATCACGCAAACGCCGGATGATGACGATATGGGCCATGTCATGGCCGGAGACATCTTCTCGCCCGGCCAAACAGCGCCACTGGCACGGCAGATTGTCGCTTGGGTGCAAAGCCTGCCCATGCGTTGAAACACTTGCGAGAGCAGGGTTTCCGCGCCACAGTACAGAAAACCCAAAAAGGGCGAGCAGTTTGTTGAGGCTTTTGAACAATGCCGCGTGAAACGCTGGTGATGATCCCACCGATGCTATCTGACGCGCGCGTATTTGCGCACCAGATACAAGTCATGTCGCAGGCGCATGCCGTGATGATCGCCCCGCCCACATGCGGTGAGCGCATCGAGGAAATCGCCAGTCAGATTCTGTCTTGGGCACCCGCGAGGTTTGCCCTGTGCGGTATGGGCTTTGGCGGTATGGTTGCGATGGAGCTGATACGTCGCGCGCCCGAGCGGATAACCCGTGTTGCGTTTGTCAGCACCAGTGCGCAAGCGGATACGCCCGAGGCCGCAGCCGCCCGAGAGCCGCATATCATCGCGGCACGCGCAGGGCGTTGGGGCGATGTCTTGCAGCACGAGATCAACTCGACCTGGATGGCGCCATCGACCGACAAGGTGGAACTGGTGCGTACGCTGACCGCGATGGGGCGTGATCTTGGGCCGGAAATCTATATTAAGCAGGCCCGCGCGATGCAGCGCCGCAAGGACCAGCAAGCCACTTTGCGCCAGATCCAGCTACCGACGGCGGTGATCTGCGGGCGTCACGACGGGCAGTACCAACTAAAGCGGCACGAGTTTCTTGCTGAATTGATCCCCTATGCGCAATTCGAGATCATCGAAGGCGCAGGGTATCTGCCGACGATGGAAGCGCCCGAGGCAAGCACAGATGCCCTGGAACGCTGGATGAAGCAGCCCATGATGTTGCGCCTTTGATCCTGCGATCAGTGCTTACTTGATTGCGACGACCTTGCCGGGCCTGCCTTTTGGTGTGTCCGAGTTGGCGTCAATGAAGTCCAGCACCAGAGGCCGGATATTGTTGCGCCAGCTGCGGCCCGCGAAAATACCATAGTGCCCTGCTCCCGGTTCCAGATGCGCCGCTTTTTTATCGTCCGGTAGCCCAGTCAGAAGGCCCAGTGCGGCAAGACACTGACCCGGCGCCGAAATATCGTCGTCTTCGCCCTCGACGATCTTGACGGCGACCGTCGTGACCTTGCTGAAATCTACCTTGTGGCCAGCAACAACAAAGTCATTGCGTGCAATTTCGCGCCCTTTGAAGATGCGCTCGACGGTTGAGAGATAGAACTCTGCGGTCATATCCATCACGGCAAGATATTCGTCGTAGAAGTCATTATGACGGTCATGTTCCGACGCTTCGCCCTTGGCCACACGGATGATTTCATCGCGGAAGGCGTTTGCGTGTGTTTCGGCATTCATCGAGATAAAGGAGGCCAGTTGCAAAAGGCCGGGATACACCATGCGCCCGACACCATCATATTTAAACCCGACGCGCTGGATCATGGTTTCTTCCAATTGCCCCATGGTCACAGAACGGCCAAAGTCGGTGACTTCTGTGTGGTTCGCCTCTGGGTCAACGGGACCGCCGATCAGGGTCAATGAACGTGGTTGCGCATCCGGATCAAGCTCGGCCAGATAGGCGGTTGCGGCAAGCGCCAAAGGAACAGGCTGGCACACGGCGAGCACGTGGATATCAGGGCCAAGCGCCTTCATGAAATCCATCAGGTAAAGGGTGTAGTCCTCGATATCGAATTTCCCGGCGCTGACAGGGATGTCACGGGCATTGTGCCAGTCGGTGACAAAGACATCGGCATCCGGCAGAAGGCTGATCACGGTCTTGCGCAGCAATGTTGCATAGTGACCGGACATAGGTGCAACCAGCAGGATCTGGCGGGTCCGGTCAGGGCGATTGCCGACGCGAAAGCGGATCAGATCACCAAAAGGGCGTTCGACCACTGTTTCGGTGGTGACCACCATATCGGTGCCATCAATGTTTGTCTGAACGGGGATATTCCAGTCAGGCTTGGCGATCATGCGCGCAAACGTCCGTTCCGTTACCTCGCCCCAAGCCTTGAGCCAGTCCATCGCGGGGTTCGCTCCCCAAGACATTGCCGGATAGGATGCGAAAGCGTTCGCCGTTGCCCCGAGCCATTGATTGGTGTTGCGCATACTTTCCATCAGGTCGTAGGTCATCATATACTTCATCTTGTCACACTCCGATGGTAGGGGCAGGGCATGCTGCACGCGCAGCATACGCATAAGGAAGTTGAAATGACAACAAACGATTTGGAACCGCAAGAGGGCGCTGCCCAGAATGTCGCCAAACTGGAAGCGAACCTCGCGCGCGTCGAAGAGCTGACCCAGCGTTTGTTGAAGGTCATGGGGCAGGGGCGCAGCGTCGCGCCATCGTTGCAAGGGCCAAGTCAGGATCTCTACGTGAAGGCCGCGACGGCCTATATGACTGAGATGATGCACAATCCGGCAAAACTCATTGAACATCAGCTGGAGTTCTGGGGTAAATCGGTCAAGCACTATGTCGAAGCTCAGCATTTGCTTGCCCAAGGCAAACTGGAGCCACCGACGGATGAAACCCCCAAGGATCGCCGCTTTTCGCACGAATTGTGGGACACCAATCCCTATTTCAATTTCATCAAACAACAGTACCTGATGAATGCTGCCGCAGTGCAGCAGGCGGTCGAGGATATCGATACGCTTGATTCTGAAGAAAAGAAGCGCCTGCGCTATTTCAGCCAACAGCTGGTCGATATGATCAGCCCGACCAATTTCCTGCCGACCAATCCCGAGGCGCTCGCGCTTGCTGCCGAGACAGAAGGTGAAAGCCTTGTTGCGGGACTCGAGAACCTGATCGCCGATCTCGAGGCGAACGACGGTGACCTTGTCGTGACACTGGCAGACAAGAAAGCCTTCAAACTGGGTGAAAATCTGGCGACAACGCCCGGTTCGGTGGTCTACCGCAACCATATGTTCGAGCTGATCCAGTATGCGCCGACGACCGAAAAGGTTTACGAGACACCGCTGATCATCTTTCCGCCCTGGATCAACAAGTTTTATATTCTCGATCTCAAACCGCAAAACAGCCTGATCAAATGGGCCGTTGATCAGGGCTACACCGTCTTTGTCGTGTCGTGGGTCAACCCCGATGCCGGATATCGCGAAACCTCGATGACCAATTACATCGAAGAGGGCTATATGACGGCCATCAAAGAGGTCAAAGAGATCTGCGGCGTCAAGAAGGTGAATGCGGTTGGCTATTGTATTGCAGGCACGACACTGGCCTTGACGCTGGCGTTGATGAAAAAACGCAAGGACACGTCAATCAATAGTGCCACGTTCTTTACGACCTTGACCGATTTTTCGGACCGGGGCGAGGTAGGTGTCTTCCTCGACAATGACTTTGTCGATGGGATCGAAAATGAGGTAGAAGAAAGCGGGATGCTGGATTCCTTCTTTATGTCACGCACCTTTTCCTATCTGCGCTCCAACGACCTGATCTACGGGCCGGCCATCAAGAGCTATATGATGGGCAAGGCACCACCAGCCTTTGACCTGCTTTACTGGAACGGTGATGGCACCAACCTGCCTGCCTGTATGGCGGTCGAATATCTGCGGGGGCTGTGTCAGGATGACAAGTTCGCAACCGTTGGTTTTGACGTCGCAGGCGAGACTGTTCACCTCGGGGACGTTACCGTGCCGCTTTGCGCCATTGCCTGCGAGACAGACCACATTGCTGCGTGGAAAAGCAGCTACACCGGTGTCAGCAAGATGGGTTCCAAGGACAAGACCTTTATTCTGTCCGAAAGTGGCCATATCGCAGGGATCATCAACCCACCCAGCAAAAAGAAATATGGGCACTACACCAACCCCGAATTGGGTCTGACAGCTGATGACTGGTATGATGCGGCGGACAAACATGAAGGGTCATGGTGGCCCCGCTGGGACGCGTGGTTGTCCAAGAAATCAGGCAAAAAAGTCACAGCACGCACGGTCGGAGACGACAAACACCCTGTTTTGGCGGCTGCACCGGGCACTTATGTGCTGAGTAAGTAGCGGAAATTCCGGTATTATTCGCGGGCGCAGAAAAAATATGCTGCGGTGCAGAAAAAAGCCTTGAAATGCTGCGGCGCAGCACGCATATTGGTGTCACGAGATAACAGCGGGTCCTCCCCCCGCACCGACACTGATAACCGAAAGGCTGATACCATGGCTGCTAAAGCACAAGACTTCACCGCGATCTTCAAAGACATGACAGGCGCATTCCCAGTAGACACAAAGGCAATGGAAGAGCAGTTCAAGAACCAGACTGCCCTGGCCGAGAAAATGTCCGCTGTCGCACTGGACGCTGCTGGCAAATCTGCCGAGTTGTCTGCAAAGTGGACACAAGACACCATCGCAAAGATGGAAAGCATGTCCAAAGCAAAGGCCGAGCCTGCCGACTACGCAAAAGCAATGACAGATTTCGCATCTGCCCAAGCTGAGTCCGCCGCCGAGCACATGTCTGCATTCGCCGAGATCGCGAAAAAAGTCCAGACACAGACAATGGAACTGGTTCTGGCTGCTGGCAAAGACATGTCTGAAGATATGACTGCTGCCGCCAAGAAAGCACAAACAGAGCTGACAGCTGCTGCCAAGAAAGCAACTGCTGCTGCGAAGTAAGCATACCTAAATCGCCCTTTCCTCCCTAAGGGTTTGATTTTGAAAGACGGTCCGCATCTGTGGGCCGTCTTTTGTTTTCTTGCTATTATGCTTTCTTTTTTAGCAGGCGCGGCATAGGCTTCTCTGCACTGCAACAAGCCTGTGGAGGGACGCCCCGTGGCCGAGACCAACAAACCACTTCTGATCAAACGCTACGCCAGCCGTCGTCTCTATAACACCGAGACGAGCGACTATGTAACACTCGAGGATATTGCCGCCTTCATCCGCGAAGGTCGTGAGGTACAGATTGTTGATCTCAAATCCGGCGATGATCTGACGCGCCAGTACCTGTTGCAGATCATAGCAGAACATGAAAGCCGCGGCGAAAGTGTGTTGCCGGTTGATGTGCTGACCGATCTGGTGCGCAGCTATACCAGTCAGGCCGCATCCGTGGTGCCGCAATTCCTGCAAGCCAGCTTTGACATGCTGCGCGAAGGACAGTCCAAGGCGATGGAAAACATGGGCAAAGCCAATCCGATGGCGAATATGCCCGGATTTGATGCGATGCGCGCCCAGCAAGAGGCCTTCTTCAAGGCAATGACAGGGGGCATGATGGCAGGCAGCACGACATCGGGCTCGGACGAAAAGAAAGAAGATGGCGATCTGGGCGAAATCAAGGATCAGCTTGCAGCCTTGCAGGAAAAGCTGTCGAAGCTGGGCAAGTAAGCCCGCTGAAGCTAGACCCCCAGTCGGTCCCGCAGGGAATACCACGTCATTGCGAGCCGCAGGATAGGCGCGCGGAAAGCAGCCCCACCCGGAAAGCTGGGGACATTGAGATCGGCCAGCGTATCGAACCGCCCGGCCTGACCCGCGACCGCTTCGGCCATGACTTTTCCGGCCAGACCCGAAAGTGCGACTCCGTGGCCTGTGTATCCGCCCGCCGATACGATGTTGGGCGCGACCCTCAAGACAGCCGGCAGGCGCGTCATGGTGACCCCAAGACTGCCGCCCCACGCGTAGTCTATCTTGACGCCAGATAGCTGTGGAAAAAGATCGTACATACGTTTCTGCAAGAGCGTGGCCATATCGTCTGGAAAGCCGATGGAATAGCTGGGCCGTCCGCCAAACAGTAGGCGCCTGTCTTCGGACAGCCGGAAGTAGTTGACCACGAACCGGCTGTCGTTGACGGCGATGTCTTGGCCAAACACGTCATCGGCAAGATCACCCAAAGGTTCGGTCGCGCAGATGAAACTGTTCAGAGGCATGACCCGCGCTGCCACTTTCCGTTCCAGATTGGGAAGGTATCCGTTGCCTGCCAAGATCACATGGCGGGCTGTCACGCGGCCTTTGTTCGTCGCCACGATTGCCGGATCGCCTTTGTCGATCCTGTGTACCTCGGAGCGTTCAAAGATACGCGCACCCGCCTGTTCTGCCAGACCCGCCAGCCCGAAGGCATAGCGCAAGGGGTGTATATGTCCCGCGCCCATGTCCAGAAGCCCACCTTGGTATTGCTCTGATTTCACCAAGCTGCGCATTTCATCGGTGCCACACATGCGCGCGTGCGCGTAGCCGTATTCCTGCCGGAGAAGATCAACTTCGGCTTGATCGTGCGCGGCATCCTGCGCGGTGTAGGTGCCATGTACCAAACCAGGGGTATATCGTGCTTCCGGCACGTGCTCTACGCAGAGGGCGCGCAGATCGGCCTTGGCTTCCTCGGATAAATCCCACAGCGCCTTCGCATGATCGCGGCCAATCTTCTTGATCAGTGTGCTTTGGTCACTGTCATACCCGCTACACACCTGCCCGCCATTACGTCCCGATGCGCCAAAGCCCGCGCGATGTGCATCCAGCACGATCACATCCATCCCCTTGCGCGCAAGGTGTCGTGCCGCCGAAAGGCCCGTGTATCCCGCTCCGATGATGCAGACATCCGCCTTGTCCGCGCCTTTAAGGGGCGGCCGCTCAGGCGGTATATCAGCGGTCGCCGCATACCAGCTGTTGGGAAAAACACCTGGCCGATCGTTACGGTAGAGCGGGTTCATCGCAATGTGGCGCGGCCGTCAGGCAACGACACGTTCTTTGAAGAACCGTGCGATCTGATCAGCGACGCGCGGATTGTCGACGGGTTTGTCCAGATTTGCATGGGCCTCGGCCAGTTGATGATCTGGGACAACACCTTTACCACGATATGTCACCAGACCGCCGATGAATTCCGCCCCATACTCGGGGTGCGGTTGGGTGGTGAAAACCCGATCGCCATAAACAAGTGCAGCATGCGCACAGAAGTCGTTAGAGGCATAGACAGTCGCACCGGCGGGCAGCACGGTGACCTGATCCTGATGCCACGCGTTCAGTGCCAGCATTTCGCCATTCCAGTCATAGGTCGTGCGGCCCACGGCCCAACCACCGCTGAATTTTTCAACTTTGCCGCCGAGCGCCTGTGCGATGATCTGATGACCAAAACAGATACCGACCAAGGGGATACCCGCCGCGTAGGTATCGCGGATAAATGTCTCAAGCGGGGCGATGAAAGCGTGGTCTTCATAGGCACCATGTTTGGAGCCGGTAATCAGCCAGCCGTCACAGTCGGTGATCTCTTCGGGAAACTCCATATCGACGACGCTGTAGGTCGCAAAGTCAAAGCCCTTGCCGTCCAGCAGGCGTTCAAAATGCGGGGCGACATCGCCTGTGATGGGCAAAAGCTCGTCAGGGGCGTGTCCGGTCTGCAAAATCCCGATCTTCATGGGGGGCGCTCTCTTTGATTCTGTCGCCATATAGATAATCACGCCTGCGAAAAGCGCTAGTCCCAGCGGCTAAACAAGATCGAGGTAGTGATCGAGCTGTTCTTCGGGCGTCATCTCCGCAAAATACTGCATTTCCTGCCGCTTTGTTCGGACCAGATTGTCGACCAGCTGAGGATCAAAAATACGGCGCGCGAGGGGACTTTTTTCGAAGGCGTCGATCGCGTCCTCCCAAGTGCTGGGTACCTGCGGCAGTTTCTGGTCATAGGCGTTGCCGGTGATTGGGGGGGGCGGGTCCATTTCATCCTCAATCCCGATCAGGGCAGAGCCCAGTACTGCCGCAAGGAACAGGTAAGGGTTCACATCGCCGCCAGCCAGCCGGTGTTCGATCCGCCGTGCGGCATAGCTGCCACCGGGTACGCGCACTGTGGCCGTGCGATTGTCATAGGCCCAGCAGATATTTGTCGGTGCATGGGCACCGGGGACCAGGCGTTCGTAACTGTTGCCGTGGGGTGCAAAGATCAGTGCCAGATCGGGAATGCCCGCCAGACAACCCGCAATCGCATGCCGCAGCAGCGGCGTGCCTTCGAATGTGCCATTGGCAAATGCATTGTTCCCGTCCGCGTCAAGCACCGAGAAATGTGTATGCAGCCCGTTGCCCGCATAATCATCATAGGGCTTTGCCATGAAGCTGGCAGCCATCCCGTGGTTGCGGGCCAGACCGCGCACAAGCATTTTGAACAGCCAGGCATCATCGGCGGCTTTCAGGGCATTGGGGACATGCTCCAGATTCACTTCGAACTGGCCGATGCCACCTTCCGAGATCGCAGCTTCTGCCGGAATATTCATCGCGTCGCAGGCGTCATACAACTCGTTGAAGAACCCGTCGAATGCATCCAGCGCACGCAGAGACAGGATTTCGGCCCCCGCACGGCGCTTGCCAGAGCGGGGTGACTTGGGTTGGCGGATTTCCTTGCCACTGTCGTCAACAAGGTAGAATTCCATCTCGGTTGCAGCAACGGGCGTCAGTCCGCGGGCCTTGTAGCGGTCCAGCACGCGCGCCAGCGCATGTCGGGGGTCGCCCGAGAAGGGGGTGCCGTCATCATGAAAGGCCCATAGCGGCAACAGCGCGGTAGGCGCATGCAGCCAGGGCATTGGCACATAGCCCCGCTCTGTCGGCAGCAGCAGACCATCGGCATCGCCACTTTCAAACACCAGCGGACTGTCGTCGATATCTTCGCCCCAGATATCGAGATTCAGAACTGAAAGTGGAAAGCGCGTGCCATCCTTTTCCAGTTTCTCGGCAAAGCGGCGTGGCACGCGTTTGCCCCGCGCCTGGCCATTCAAGTCAGCGGCGCCGCAGCGCAAATTGCGGATTTCAGGGTGTTCGTCGAGCCAACTCATCGAATGATCTGAGGCCTTACTTTCAAGGCTTTGCGCCGCTCTTGTGGCAGATGGCGGTTCAGCCGGTTATTAACCAATCCAAAGATGCCAATGATGATCAAGGTCAGGGCGATGAAGTATCCGGCAAGGATTGGGTAGGGGATAAACGGGTTAAACGTCTTATCGGCAAAATAGTTGGCATAATAAAGCGCATCCCCGCGCTGTTGCACGGCAGGGAAACCCGAAAAGAACACCAGCGTTGTCGCGTGGAACAAGAAGATTGCTTCGTTCGTATAGGCAGGCCATGCCAGCCGCAGCATCGTCGGCCAGATCACCCGCCGGAAACGTGACCACCCCGACAGGCCATAGGCGTCGGCTGCCTCTGTGTCGCCCTTGGGGATGGATTGCAGTGCGCCGTAGAAAATTTCGCCCGAGTAGGCGGCGGTATTAAGGAACAACACAACTAGCGCCCCCAGCCAAGCAGAGGAGAAAGGGTCAAAGAACGGGCTGACGCCCTTGAGGCTGAGAAACAGAAAATAGGCAAAGAAGAACTGTATAAACAGCGGCGAGCCGCGAAAGACGAAGATGAACCACTCGGCAGGTTTGCGGATCAGGGGATTTCTTGCGGCTTTGCCAACGGCCACAGCCGTTGCCAGAAAGAACCCAGAACAGAGTGCGAAGACGCCAAAGTAGATATTCCAGATCATGCCAGAGCCGATCAGCGTGAACTGCTGGCACAATGTGAAATCACTGCGCGGCAAGAGCCGTTCGCCGATACCCTGACTACGCAGTGCGTAATCCGCGATGGTTTCCCAGCAACTCATGCTGCGGCCTTTCGCTGGGCTTCGCCTGCTGCGGTCGCCTGACCGTGGGTCAGTCTGGCCATGATCTGGTCCAACACGACTTCTGACACTTTGGTAAAGCAAAGATAGAAAATCAGGAGCGCCAGAAAATACCACATGCGCCAATCAGGATGCGGGTAGTCAGTAAATTGCGGCTGCTTGGCCCCGCCCAGTTCGCGCGCCCAATAGACGATGTCCTCGACCCCCAGTAGGAACAGCAATGGGGTTGCCTTGATCAGCACCATCCACAGGTTCGACAATCCGGGTAATGCATAGACCCACATTTGCGGCACAAGAATCCGCCAGAAAGTCTGACTGCGGTTCATCCCGTAGGCTTCTGCGGTTTCAAGCTGGCCCTTGGGAACGGCACGCATGGCGCCAAACAGGACATTTGCGGCGAATGCCCCGAAGACAATGGCAAACGTCAACACCGCCAGAAAGAATCCGTAGGTTTCATGCACCCATTGCGGAGCATTGCCCAAGGGCAGTTTTGCCGCTGTACAAACGATGAAGTCGTTGCCCTGACGGATCGGCTCTTCCCAGTCGGGGCATTTGATTTTGTGGCGGATATACTCAAACGCCTGATCCAGCGCGATGACGAAGAAAAGGAAAAAGGCAATGTCAGGAATGCCGCGGACGACAGCGATATAGGTGTTTCCGATCCAGCGTAGCGGGGCGATCGAACTGCGCGCTGCTGACGCACCGGCAAAGCCGAAGGCAAGCGCCGCGGGCGCCGTGATCGCAAGTAGCAGCAGAACCGTGCCGACTGCCCAATACATGGACATATGCTTGCCTGTGGTCAGGTAGCAGCTCAGCCATTGCAGACCTTCGAGTGTAGCAGGATCTGTACAGAAATCGAAAATGACGGGACCTGAGGAATTAAGCTGGGTTTCGCTGTTCTTGGGTAAGGACAAGGCGCCCCGGACATCGGCCCGGAGCGCCAGAAGCGTTTAGAACGTTGCCGCGCCTGGAATCCACTTTGTAATCAGCGCATTCAGTGAGCCGTCTGCTTTCATTGACTGGATCGCTGCGGTGAATTTATCGCGCAGTTCAACATCGGACTGACGGACACCAAGGCCGACACCGCCCCCGATCAGCACGTCTTCACCGACGAAGGAAAGCTCGGCATCGGCCGCCGCGATAGGCTCAAGATAGCCCTTGTCGGCCAGAACGGCGTCGGCCTCGCCTGCTTTGACAGCGGCAATGGTTTCGTCAGGGGATGCAAATTCCAGCAGTGTCGCACTGGGCATGGCGGCGACATGTGCAGCCTGAATGGTGCTCGCCTGTGCGGCGATGACTGCATTCTCAAGGTCTACGTCACCCATACCAAGGTATGCGGATGGGTCAGGTTGCGTGTAAGCTTCGGAAAAGTCGATGACTTCCTTGCGCTCGTCGGTAATCGACATCCCCGCGATGATGGCGTCGTAGTTGCCGGACACGAGGTTGGGGATAATGCTGTCCCATTCGTTCGTGACCCACTCGCAGGTCAGTTCCGCGCGCAGGCAAAGCTCGTCGCCCAACTCGCGCTCGAAGCCGTCGACCTCGCCGTCGTCATTGAGGAAGTTGTAAGGCGGGTAGGCACCCTCTGTGCCAAGACGCACAACAGAATGCGCATCGGCGAATGTCATGGAACCTGCGACGGCGAGTGCAGCCGTTGTGAGGATAAGGTTTTTCATCAGTTTTCTCCCGGATTGATGATTTACGAAACCGTGGCGGACAAGAAGCCCTGCAGCCGCTCGGTTTTGGGGTTGCCGAAAAGCTCGGCCGGTGGGCCTTCTTCTTCGATCTTGCCTTGGTGCAGAAACACGACATGGTCGCTGACATCGGCTGCCAGACGCATGTCGTGGGTTACGATGATCATAGTGCGCCCTTCGGTCGCCAGGTCCTTGATCACTTTCACGACTTCCTGTTCAAGTTCGGGGTCCAGCGCGCTTGTCGGTTCGTCAAAGAGCAGCGCTTTGGGTTCCATGCACAAAGCGCGCGCGATTGCGGCCCGTTGTTGCTGACCGCCCGAAAGCTGGGCAGGGTAGACATCGCATTTGTCGCCGATGCCGACCTTGGCAAGGTATTGGCGGGCGGCTTGCTCGACTTCGGCCTTGTCGCGTTTCAGCACCGTCACCGGTGCCTCCATCACGTTTTGCAGAATTGTCATATGCGCCCAGAGATTGAACTGCTGGAACACCATCGACAGGTTTGTACGGATGCGGATCATCTGCGCGTGATCCCCCGGGTGCCGGCCTTGGCCTGTCCCCTTCCAGATCACGGGTTCGCCGCAGAAGAGCACATCGCCCTGCTGACTGTCCTCAAGCAGGTTCGCACAGCGCAGCAATGTCGATTTACCTGATCCGGAAGAGCCTATCAGAGACACCACATGGCCGGCAGGGGCCACGATATCGACGCCTTTCAGGACCTCAAGGTCACCATAGGCTTTGTGCAGGTTCCGTATTTCGATAACAGGGGCAGCGTTGGTCACGTTCGGCAGCTTTTTCTTTGTTCCGGAGTGCAGTAGTGCCGATATTGACCGGTTTTGCAACGGTAAGTGGCCGCGTGACCCAGCGTTATCGTCAGATTGCCTCGGCGAGAGGCGGTAGGGGCAAATCATAAGCACTTGGCGGAAGCGCTATCAGAGCTTTCAGGTGCAACGCGTAACGGTCATCCGGTTGAAGCGTGGCAATTGCTCGTGAAATCGCTGCAAAGAGTGCATCAGCGGGGCCTGAACGCGCCGTGATGTAAGGCAAACCCGGTGTCGGGGGTGTCGCGTGAATGATCTTGAGCCCCGTTGCCTCGCTTGCGGCGCGCAGGTGCCGCCATGTAACAGCATCAACGGCAGCGAAATCCGCCTCGCTTCGCCGCACGGCCAGAACCGAGGCCCGATGGCTGCCGGTGCGCAGACGTGGCCCCTGCAATACCTCTGGTGCGGTCATGGCCAGCGCCGCCCAGCCCGATTGCGACATCGGGTCATTGTAAGCAAAGCGGGCCTTTGCATATTCCGCCGGCGCGGCGCGCCGATCGTCCGCGCGCGCGACAACAAGACTGCAATAATACCCGGGAGGGCAGCCTTTGATCCCATAGTCAGGGGTGCCGATCAGCCGCACTTCGTTCTTCAGAGCCGCTCGATAGGGCAAACCGCAGGTTTGCGAGAACAGCATCGCCGGATCGCGCCAATGGCTGGACAAGTCTTGTGGCGCAAGGGTCAGGCTGTCGGGTGCGCTATGTCCGTCTGCCCGCATGTTGTCGCGTATCAGGGCCCAAAACCGCGCATCCGCCCCCGCCGTCAGCGGGGTCGCATACATCGGCAGGCTGGCGATCATCCAGCTGACACTTTCAGCCTTGCGCGATGGCTGTCCTGATCCGACACACCCAAGAGCGACGCGGTCATGCGCATCATGCTGTCTTCTTCGTCGTCGCGCACACCGTCGGCCATAACAACCGACCAGAGTGCTTCGATCACGCTGACACGGTTTTCGTAGGATACCGTGTCCTTGATTGCGCGGGTAAAGCGCACTGTGTCGGGGGCTTCGGCCTCCAAGGCCTCACATTCCTTGCGCAGGGCGGCCGCTTCAAAAGGCGACAGGCCGTAGCGGGCCATCAGCGCCTTGTCGATCTGTGCGATTTCGACATCGGCATAGTCGCCGTCTGTCCTTGCAATCCGCACCAGAAGCGCGCCAAGCGCCAGTCGGCAATCAACTTCGGGCAGGGCTGTCGGTTCGGGGGCGGTCAAGCGCCGGAGTAAATCTTGAAACATAGTGCCTACATAGGATGAGAAAGCTTATCTTCAAAGAGGGAAGTCAGTTGCGCCGCCTCTTCGGCGAAACCGTAGGGTGCATTAACGATGAAGAGACCGGACCCCACCATGCGGTGTCCGATGCGGGCAGGGGGAAAGCCGACCTCATGGGTCAGCCCCACGGGCAGCGCCGACTGAAGCGCATTGATCATGGGCTTATGCGGCGCTTCCGTGAGGATCGGGTACCAGAGCATGATCACACCCACCCCCCATTTGCGATGCAGTTTCGCGATGGTGCCGGGAATGGTTTCGTAGTCGGATTTCACCTCGAAAGAGGGATCAATCAGCAACAATCCCCGCCGCGGTTCTGGCGGACACAGCGACATGGCCATCTCCCAGCCGTCTCTCTGGCGGAAAATACCGCCATAGGGGGCCATGTTGGCTTTGAGGGCGGCAAATTCCTGCGGATGCAATTCCGACAGGTGCAACGTGTCGACCGGGCGCAGGCATTCGGCCGCAACCAACGGCGATCCGGGGTAGGCGGCAGGGCCGTGTTTTGCGCGGATGCGCGCGAGGACCTGTGCATAGGGGTGATCCGGCGCAAACCAGTCTTGCGCCCGCGCAATGCCTTTGGCGGCCTCTCCGGTTTTCAATGCCGCTGTATCCTGCAGGTCGTAAAGCCCGCGTCCGGCATGGGTTTCCAGATAGCTGAGCGGTTTATCTTTGCGGGTCAGGTAGGCAAGGGTCCATGCCAGCATACTGTGTTTGTGCACATCGGCCAGATTTCCGGCGTGATAGATATGTTGGTACGAGAGCATGAAAGGTCCTTTAATCTTTGCGTGGCTTACCGTGGCGGGACATGCCTGTCTACGCTCCGGTAACGAAGCAGTGTTTGAGGGTTGCTTGTGGGTGGTGGGGCTCTACCATCGGGTTAAGTTTGAAAGGACCCCTTATGTTGCAACGTATTGTTTTTGCCAGTCTCCTTGCCACAATGCCGCTTTCCGCGCTCGCGCAAGAGCAGCGCGATGGCGTCGAATTCCGGTTCGGGTTGGGACCGTCGCTCGCACCCGGCTACTTCGGCGACGACGATCTGGACGCCGGAGTAGACGCGAAATTCCAGATTGAGCGGCTGCAGTTGGGCGGGCTTTCGCTGGGGGACGAGGCAAGTTCCGGGCTCGGGTTCGGCGGGTCTATCCGTTTTGTTCGGGGCCGGGATGCAGATGATTTCGACGAACTGGCGGGCCTGAACGATATTGATCCCACACTCGAAATCGGCGGTGGGCTGGAGTTTACGACGCCGGATTACGAACTTTTCGCAAAGCTGCGCTATGGCGTATTCGGGCATGAATCCTTTGTTGCAGAACTTGGCAGTGATTTTTTCTACCGCCCGACCGGTCAATGGACGTTTCAGGCAGGTCCGCGCCTCTTGCTGGGGGACAATGACTATGCGCAAACCTATTTCGGTGTGACGGCGGCAGAAGCAGTATCCAGCAGTTTTGACGCTTTTGATGCACAGGGCGGCATCATCAGTGCAGGGGCAAAGGCCAAAGCCACCTATGCGATCAACAACGACTGGGAGGTCGTGGGCACGCTGCAATATGACCAGTTGCGCAACGATGCCGCAGACAGCCCGATCTCGGCATCAGATGACCAGTTGAGTGGCAGTCTCGTGTTGACCCGCCGGATCATGCTCGAATTCTAGGGACCCGTCCCTAGACCAAACGTGACGTTTCCACCGCAGCCCGCACGAAATCCGCAAAAAGCGGGTGCGGTGCAAAGGGTTTGGATTTCAGTTCGGGGTGGAACTGAACACCGATAAACCACGGGTGGTCTTTCCATTCGACGATCTCGGGCAATTTGCCATCAGGTGACATGCCAGAAAACTGTAGCCCCACTTTTTCAAGGGTCTCGCGGTACTTTACATCCACCTCATAGCGGTGGCGGTGGCGTTCCTCGATGGCAGTTGTGCCATAGATCTGGGCCACTTTGGAGCCTTCGGTCAGTGTCGCGTCATAGGCGCCCAGACGCATGGTCCCGCCTTTGTCGTCGTCGGCCTTACGCGCAACGGTGTGGTTGCCTTGTACCCATTCCTTCAGGTGGTAGACCACGGGTTCGAAACGTTTCTTGCCGGCCTCATGGTCAAATTCTTCGGAGCCGGCCTTGTCCATGCCTGCGACATTCCGCGCTGCTTCGATCACGGCCATCTGCATCCCGAGGCAGATACCCAGATAGGGGATTTTCTTTTCACGGGCGAATTGCGCCGCCTTGATTTTGCCTTCGGTCCCGCGCTCGCCAAAGCCGCCGGGCACAAGAATCGCGTGATAGCCTTCGAGGAAAGGCGCTGCATCCTCGCGGTCGAAAAGTTCGGCATCGACCCATTCCACCTTGACCTTGACGCGGTTGGCCATGCCGCCGTGGGTCAGCGCCTCGGCAATGGATTTATAGGCGTCTTCCAGTTGGGTGTATTTGCCGACAATCGCGACTTTGACTTCGCCTTCAGGGTTGTGGATCCGGTCATAGACGTCGTGCCAGACCTCCAGCTTCGGTTGTGGGGCAGGGGAAATGCCGAACGCATCCAGCACGGCCTGATCAAGCCCCTGCTCATGGTAGGCCAGCGGAGCCTCATAGATCGAATTCAGGTCGTAGGCGGCGACAACGCATTGCTTGCGCACATTACAGAACAGCGCGATCTTTTCGCGTTCTTTGTCAGGGATCGGCTGTTCGGACCGGCAAACAAGGATATCGGGTGCGATCCCGATGGATTGCAGTTCCTTGACCGAGTGTTGGGTAGGTTTCGTCTTCAATTCACCTGAGGCCGCCAGATACGGCAACAGCGTCAGATGCATGAAAATGCACTGGCCGCGCGGTTTGTCATGGGCGAACTGGCGGATCGCCTCGAAGAAGGGCAGGCCTTCAATGTCCCCCACGGTGCCACCGATTTCGCAGAGCATGAAATCAACCTCATCTTCGCCGATACTAATGAAGTCTTTGATTTCATTCGTCACATGCGGAACGACCTGAATGGTCTTTCCCAGATAATCGCCGCGACGTTCCTTTTCGAGCACGTTGGAATAGATGCGGCCGGAACTGACGGAATCCGTCTTGCGGGCGGGGACACCCGTGAACCGCTCGTAATGGCCGAGGTCCAGATCGGTTTCGGCGCCATC
>CAZTKF010000049.1:0-20315 GCA_964614205.1 uncultured Loktanella sp.
TGCAGATGTATTTCATTTCCAGATAGTCTTCGATCCCGTGGCGCGATCCTTCGCGTCCGAGCCCGGATTGTTTGACCCCGCCGAATGGGGCCACCTCGGTTGAGATGATTCCGGTGTTGACGCCAACAATGCCGTATTCCAGCGCTTCGGACACCTTTGTCACGCGGCTCAGGTCATTGGCATAGAAATAACAGGCCAAGCCGAAAATCGTGTCGTTTGCCTGCGCGATCACATCATCCTCGTCCTCGAATTTGAAGAGCGGGGCAAAAGGCCCGAAGGTTTCGTCCGTACAGACAAGCATCTCTTTGGATGCGTTGGTCACGATGGTCGGCTCAAAGAACTGCCCGCCAAGATCGTGCGGCTTGCCCCCCGTCAGGATTTCCCCGCCCTTGGAGAGCGCGTCTTCCAGATGTGATTGCACCTTGGTGACAGCCTTTGGTTCGATGAGCGGGCCCAATGTGGTGCCTTCTGCCATGCCGTCGCCGACACGCAGCGCCTCGACCGCAGCTTTGAACTTGGCCGCAAAAGCATCGTAAACGCCGGCCTGCACATAGATCCGGTTTGCGCAGACACAGGTTTGTCCGTTGTTCCGGAATTTGCAGGCGATTGCGCCTTCGACGGCGGCATCAAGATCCGCATCGTCGAATACGATGAATGGCGCATTGCCCCCCAGTTCCATCGAACATTTGATTACCTGATCGGCGGCTTGCGCCAGCAGGATACGCCCGACCTGGGTAGAGCCTGTGAAGGTAAGCTTGCGCACGGCGGGATTTTCACAAAACGCCTTGCCGACGGCAGGTGCATCAGTGGACGTCACAACCGAGAACAACCCGTCAGGGACGCCCGCTTCCTGTGCCAGCTTGGCCATGGCAAGGGCCGAAAGTGGTGTCAACTCGGACGGTTTGATCACAAAGCCACAGCCTGCAGCAAGAGCGGGGGCGACCTTGCGCGCGATCATCGCGTTGGGGAAGTTCCATGGTGTAATCCCCACAGCCACGCCAATGGGTTGCCTGATCACGGTGATCCGTTTGTCGGCCATGTGACCGGGTATGGTTTCGCCATAGATCCGCTTGGCCTCTTCTGCAAACCACTCCACAAATGACGCGCCATAAGCGACTTCGCCCCGCGCCTCGGCCAGTGGCTTGCCTTGCTCGGCTGTCATGATGATCGCAAGATCCTCTTGGTTTTCCATCATCAGGTCAAACCATTTGCGCAACACTTTGGCGCGCTCTTTGGCGGCCAGCGCGGCCCATGGTTTGCGCGCGGCATCGGCGGCGGCAATTGCCTCTGCCACTTCATCAACTGACAGGTCGGGTACTTTTGCGATGACATCGCCGCGCGCTGGGTTCGTGACGTCAAAGGTCTTGCCGCTGGCGGCCTGCACCCATGCGCCTGCCAGAAGGGTGTCTTCGCAAACAAGATCAGGACGCGACAGCATGGATTTGAGGTTTGTAGATTCGTCAAGCATAGTAGCCTCCCATAGGTTTGGCGCTATCTGAACCATGTCGCACAGTGCCGTAAAGGGGGACATCATGGATTTAGACGATGCTTATGCGAATGCGGCCCATATTCCGGGTGGTGATGCCTATCCTGAAAAGTGGGCGCAGGCTGCTGCCGCTTTTCGTGCGCAGACCCTTTGCGAACTGGACTTGGCTTATGGCGAAACCCCACGCCAACGCTTTGATCTCTTTCATCCGCCACGTTTGGCTAAGGGGTTGGTGGTTTTTGTTCATGGTGGCTACTGGTTGCGTTTTGACAAATCGTTCTGGTCGCACCTTGCCGCCGGGCCACTGGCGCATGGATGGGCTGTGGCGATGCCGTCTTATGATCTGTGCCCGGATCTGCGGATCACCGAGATCGGAAACCAGATCGCCGTGGCCATCGGTACAGCCGCCGATCGCGTACCGGGCCCACTTCGTCTGGCGGGACATTCTGCAGGCGGGCAATTGGCGGCGCGCATGACCACACTGCGGGTCGGGGCACACTGGCAGGGCCGTGTCGAAAATGTGTTGGCTATTTCACCGGTCGCAGATCTGGCGCCCCTGATGCGGACATCTATGAATGTCGATTTGAAACTTGATGCGGCCGAAGTGCAAAGCGAAAGCGCCGTCCATTTGCCCAAGCCGAAAGTTCCGGTCACGGTCTGGGTCGGATCAGAGGAGAGACCAGCCTTCCTTGAGCAGGCCGAGGATCTGGCCACGGCATGGCAATGCAAGAAGGTCATAGCCGCCGGGGATCACCATTTCAGCGTGATCGAAGGGCTGACCGACCCCGATAGCGCAATGACGGCTGCGCTTCTGGCGTAGCCTGTCACGAGTGGGGCGCGTGGTAGTAGACCTGAACGCAATCTCAACATATGGTGCGTCAACTGGGTAAAACGCGCGAATCGCGCACAAGTGGATGGTATTTGATATGGGGATTACACGCGGTGTATTGATTGTGCTGGCGGCAGGCCTGCTGGTCGCTTGTGAGCGGACCGGTCGTGATGACAATGCAGTCGTTGATGGCGGGTTTGACGGCGGCTTCTTGCGTGATGGTGTTGCCAATGTCTGGGTTGATCCGGACGGCTGCCAGCACTGGTACATCGATGACGGGATTGAAGGCTATATGACACCGCGCCTTAACCGTGATGGTACTCCGAAATGTCAGGATACGCGCGGCGAAATAACGCTCAAGGATGGTAGCCAGATCGCGTCCGAACAGGAACCCTCAAATACCTGATCTCTGCGGCGATTTGATCACGGCATGATTTTAAGAGGTAACTGACTGCGGATGCAGTTGCTGTTTTGCGCCTAGCGCATTGGTTCGAACCGCGCATCTGTCAGTGTGCAATCGCGGTTCACATCCCGCCCGCAATCGCGAAATTCCAAATCGCGGGTCAGGCAGATGCGGGCCTCCTGGATAAAGCCGGATTTGCAGGTGATCGTGATCTGATCGGCCGCCAGCGCAGGGTTGTCCTGCAAGAATGCTTCTTCGATCAATGACGCCGGAAGTGTGACCTTTCTTTTCAAATCGCGAAACACTTCGGGGCGGGTAACGCGTCCGAAGGCTTCGCGTGACAGCGCATAGTAGTCTTCGGACGACAGCCCCGAGCAAACCCCGTGCTTGCGCCATTGATGCCAAGCCAGCCCCGATGTTCCCATGATATCCGCCATGGCGGCGGTATCACTGCGGCTGGGCGACCTTTCGCTGGTCGCGCAGTTTGCCGGGTAGCCCTGCTCGTATTGTGGCCAAAGCCCGTGCAGGATCCAGCCAAAATCCGCCGAGGGATCACATTGGGGTGAATTGCGGGCGTCGCCTTCCAGCGCACACCAGTTCGCAGACCACGAAAGCGACATGACATAGTAGTCAAAGTTGCCAGCGCGGTCCTGTGCCGAAATCGGCGTCGCTATCAGGCAGAGCAGGGCGAAAAAACGGTGCATTTTGATCTTTCCTATTTTCACCTGCATCACTATATAGAGCCTAAGTTCCCCGACAATGCGAACCCGGCTGCGAGCGCAGTCTGCCCACCTCAAGGGCGCGGGATAGGCTTGTCTGTTGAAAGAATGGAGATGAAAGATGTCCGATAAACCGATTATGGCCAAAGCGACTGCGGTCTGGCTTTGCGACAATACCACGCTGACATTCAAGCAGATCGCCGATTTCTGCGGCTTTCACGAGCTTGAGGTGCAGGGCATCGCTGATGGCGACGTCGCAACTGGCGTCAAAGGTTTTGACCCCATTGCCAACAATCAGCTGACGCAGGAAGAGATCGAAAAGGGTGAAGCCGATCCCATGCACAAGCTGAAGTTGAAATTCTATGCTGCGGCGGCTGGCGAAGAAAAGCGCCGCGGTCCACGGTACACCCCGCTTTCCAAGCGTCAGGACCGTCCAGCGTCGATCTTTTGGCTGGTCAAGTTCCACCCGGAATTGTCGGACGGGCAGATTTCGAAACTGGTTGGCACAACCAAGCCGACTATTCAGGCGATCCGCGAGCGTACGCACTGGAACATCAACAACCTTGAACCGATTGATCCGGTTGCGCTGGGCTTGTGCAAGCAGTCAGAGCTGGACGCAGCTGTGCAGAAAGCCAACGCCAAGAAGGAAAAAGAGGGTGCCGTCATGTCAGACGACGAGCGGCGCAAGCTTGTGAGCACCGAGCAATCCTTGGGGATGCCCGCTGAGCCGAAAATGCCAAGCGCGATGGCTGGCCTTGAGACATTCAGCCTGACCGACACGCGCGAAGAGGACACTGACGAAGAAGAAACCGATGATCGCGACATTGCCGATGCGGACAGCTTCTTCAATCTGCCTGATGATGACAGCAGCGACGATTGATCGTCCTGTCAATTCAAGAAAAGGGGCGTCCGGTCAGCGGGCGCCCTTTTTGTTTCAATCCAAACGACTACAACCCGCTAGGCAGGATTGACCAGTGTCGCAACCAAGGCGTCAAGGCCATCCGCGTCCAACTGCAAGGGGTCCGCATAAACCGTAAATTCTGCCACGGCTTCCAGACGCTCCGGATTTGTATCCTCCGGCAGTATTTCAAGATCGGTAATCCACAACTCGTGTATATTGAAGGTGACGCGGGTCAGGACACAATTGCCAATCTGATCGCGCAAAACGTCGCAGACCGCCTGTGCCTGCGCAAGCACGGCCGCCCGCGTTTCGGCATCATTGGGCGGGCGCAGATCACCGGTGTGGGGCAGCGTCGCCCGCGCATAGACCAATTGCCCGTTTTCGATCAGTGATGGATCGCCCAGATCGGCCGCCGGAACGAAGGCAAGCCGTCCATCCAAGACCCAATTCCGTTCGCGGTTCTGGCGTGATTGCGTATGCACGACATCGCAGGATGTCCCGATTGTCTCGATGATTTCGGCGCAGTAAGGGATAAGCTGTGCAGGCGCGCGCGCGGCGGCATAGAGTGCAAGAAACCCTTCGTCGGGCACCGCTTCGCCGGAGCCCAGCAATTCTTCGGTGGGGAGGATCTTTTCAACCTTCACATAGCGGGCTGCTGTCATTTCATTCGGGATGAAAATGTCACGTACTTCAGGGCGGTCATTGAGCCATTGAAAGGGATCCTCGGGGATGACTTGCGGTTCGGCCTCAGTCACAGTTTGCTCAGGCAGCGCGGGGGCGAACTGCGCGGCCCGTTCGCTGATCCAGCCGCCAACATTCAGACCGCCGAAATTGAGCGCCACGACGGGAAGTGTCAGGATCAAGAGAAATATCAGGAATGAAACGCGTCCACTGGTCATTGACTGTCCCTTTCCATTGCGGATGGATCAAGAGCGCTGATATCCCCACCAATGGCCGCCATCAGCAGTTCGCGGTGAAGCCGTTGGGCCGCGGCAACACGTGATGCGGTGTCTCCAACCAGCAAATGGTCAGTTTCCATTAGATGAATGGCACTGCCTGCAAGTGGGCGGTAGTTTACAGGCTCGGACGGTTCGGGGCCGAGCAGCACATGGGCTGCGTCGCGGGCGGTGACGGTATTGGCTGCCGCATCAACGCCAAGGGTCGCCGTGAACCAACGATTGTAGGCCTCATAGCCCTTCGCATAGGAATACATCTGGTTTTGATACAGCAGGCTGCCCGCCTCGGATTTCTGTGTCCCGATCCAATCGGGTTGGGGCGCGCGCCATGGCCGGATCATGCAATCGCGCGGCGCGTCATCTGCCCCGTACTGATAGGGTGGCAGAAAATCACTGACAAGCAGGCCCTCGACAGTTGCGCTGTTTTGTAGATTTGCGACCCCCGAGAAGTCTGACCCGATCAGAGCGACATGCGTTATTTCGACATTGGGTGCGGCATGCAGGTTCCAGACAATGCCCGGCCCCATATTTTGCAGAACTAGATAGAGCGGTGCGGAGGTGTCAGTCACAAATACATCCAGAACGGTTTTTTGGCCGCTCAACGCTATCTCGCGCGTGGGATCGGCACCGTCTTGTGTGACAGCTTCGACATGCCGCAAAAGCTGATCGGCAAGTTGCTGGTTTGAAAATGTGTAAAGCGGTGCAGGCAGGAGTGCGTTTTCGATGCGCACACCGATGATTTTCTCGGTGTCCCGGGGTGTGCGCAGGTTGCATTGCGCATTGCGCACAATCGGGATGATATCGCCAATCGCGGTACTGTCGTCTGGCAGGCTGACTTGCGTCGCAACGTCGTTCAGCATCAAAGGTGAGGTTCCGGCATGCAGAACGCCGGGCGAGCGCAACGTCGGTCCCTGATCGGACATGGCGTCGGTTTCGGGAATAGCCTCGGGCGATGTTGCGATGTCGTCGATGTTCCCGCTTGGGGCGACCATACTGGTCAGAGTGTCTCTGAGGTCTTGCGGCATTGCATTCCAGCCGTAGTAGCCACCTGCGCCGACCGCAGCGATGACGAGCATCCAGATCAATCCGTTTCGGATAGGATGGCGTTCTCGCGGCACGTTGTAGTCGAAATCTGCGATGTCGCGCTTGGGCGCGCTCGGGTCGGGGCTTACCGATTGGCCGCGTTCTTGTGAAATGCGGCTCAGGCGCTGCGCAAAGTCCTGTTGGCGTCGATCATTTGTCATGGCACTCGGTGTCTCTCGTTACGCTGTTCCGCGTAATGCCCGATTGGGGCAAGGCCTTTGCGAAGATGTGGCAATATCTTGATTACGACATGCCGTGTCAAAGCGCCTTGCGCGCATTGAGGGCGGCCGTGATCGTGCCATCATCCAGATAGTCCAGTTCGCCGCCCACGGGTACGCCCTGGGCCAGCGACGTCACGGTAATGCCGGGCAGTTGATCAGCGATATAGTGGGCTGTCGTCTGGCCATCTATCGTTGCACCCAGAGCGAGGATGACCTCGGTCACGTTCTCGGTCTTGATCCGGTTGATCAGCTTGGGGATACGCAATTCATCCGGGCCGATGGCGTCCAGTGCAGACAAGGTGCCGCCCAGCACGTGATAACGGCCCCTGAACACCTGCGCGCGTTCCATTGCCCAAAGATCGGCCACATCCTCGACAACAGCAATTTGCCCGGTCGCGCGTTTTTCAGCGCTGCAGATATCGCAAATATCTGTCGTGCAGACGTTGCCGCAGTTCAGGCATTCGCGGACTGTTGCGCCCACCCGCTGCATCGCATCGGCCAATGGCAGCAGAACCAGTGATCTTTTCTTGATCAAATGCAGCACTGCACGCCGCGCAGAGCGCGGTCCCAGCCCGGGTAGTTTGGCCATCAGTGCGATAAGATTGTCGAGGTCTTCTGTACCGTTTGTCATCTTGCTCACAAGCAGCGAACGAATTTCGCGAAATTCGTTCAGCCATCAAGAGAATTTTCACCGAAAATTCTTTGCTGCCTCAGAAGGGCAGGTTCATGCCCGGTGGCAAACCAAGGCTTTCGGTCATCTTGCTCATTTCTTCCTGCGCGCGTGCGGTTGCTTTGCTTTGCGCGTCTTTGATGGCCGCCAAAATCAGGTCTTCAACGACCTCTTTGTCATCACCGTTGAAGATGGACGGATCAATATCAAGGCCCTTAAGCTCACCCTTTGCGGTCGCAGTTGCTTTCACCAACCCGGCACCGCTCACACCTTCGACCATGATATTCTCGAGGTCTTCCTGCATCTGGGCCATTTTGCCCTGCATTTCCTGCGCTTGCTTCATCATCTTGGCCATGTCGCCAAGGCCGCCAAGTCCTTTGAGCATATTGCTGGTCTCCTGTTATGTCTTGTCCCGCTTCAGGGGGGCAGTGTAGAGCACTACACCGACACACACCATAGCAGCAACGATGATGAAAAGCGCCGCATTGCCGACGCAGCCTTCATTCAGGCCAGCGGTCCGGATCGCGCCCGTGTCGCCCCAGTGGGTCGCGAGAAAGGTCGCCAGGCTCCATCCGACAACCACAGCCAAACCGCCCCATTCACTGCGCAGCCGCACCGCGAGTGCGGTGGCAACAATAAGAACAAGGACAATCGGGGTTTGTAGCAGGTACAGAAATTCACCCCATGCGGTGACCGTCGTGCCGTCCCAGTTGGGGCGCAGGTCGGCGCAGACCTCGGCCCATGCCGGTGCGGGGCAGAGCAGGGCACCCCCCCCGGTCAGTCTTCGTCGAATGGGTCCCATTCATCATCCACTTCGGGCAGTGCGCCTTCGCGCGCGTCGAGCTCTTTCTCAGCTTCGGTTCGGATTTCTGTGATCCTTGCTTTCGGGAACGCAGCGATGACGGCTTTCACCAGCGGATGCGCCTGCGCCTCTTGCAGCAGGGCGTTTTCAGCTGCGTCCCGTGTTTCGGCGATTGTCGGTCCGCCGCCATCTGCGATGCTGATCGCCCAGCGGTTTCCCGTCCAGGCCTGCAGACGCGCGCCCAGACGCCCGACAAGATCACGGGCGGCATCGGGGGTCGGGTTCACCTCGATCCGACCAGGCTGGTAGCTGACAAGGCGCAGGCCTGTTTCGACTTCCACCAGCAGCTTCACATCGCGGTGCGTGCGGATCAGTTCAACCACATCCTCAAAGCGGGCATAGTGCCGCAGCGCATCGGTCTGCATGGCCACCGCCGTTTGCGCGCCCGAGGCCGATGGCCCGCCGGGCCCCGAATGTGTGGGGGTCGGCGCGCTGCCCATCGCAGATGTGCTGCCGCCCTGCGGGGCTGGCCTGCCCCCGGATGGTCCGGCAGGTGGCGGCGTCGCATCCTGCAATTTGCGCACCAGTTCTTCGGGGCTGGGCAGGTCAGCGACATGGGTCAGCCGGATGACAGCCATCTCTGCGGCCATCATGGCATTGGGGGCCATCGCCACCTCTTCGAGTGCCTTGAGAAGCATTTGCCACATGCGTGACATCACCCGCATGGGCAAAGCCGCAGCCATCGCCTGACCGCGCGTACGTTCGTCGGGGCTGATGGTGGGGTCTTCTGCAGCCTCTGGCGTAATCTTGATGACACTGATCCAGTGGCAGACCTCGGCCAGGTCACGCAGAACAGCCATCGGATCGGCGCCATCGGCGTATTGGCCCGAAAGCTCGGTCAGGGCGGCGGCGGCTTCTCCGCGCAGGATCATGTCAAACAGGTCGAGCACCCGGCCCCGATCCGCCAGTCCCAGCATTGCGCGGACCTGATCGGCGGTGGTCTCGCCCGCACCGTGGCTGATGGCCTGATCCAGTAGCGATTGCGCATCGCGGGCCGACCCTTCGGCGGCGCGGGTGATCAGGGCAAGCGCCTCGTCCGTGATTTCCGCGCCTTCGGCGTTGGCGATTTTGCGCAGAAGCGCGATTTGTGTCTCTGGTTCGATCCGGCGGAGGTCGAAGCGTTGGCAACGAGACAGGACAGTAACGGGCACCTGTCTGATCTCGGTGGTCGCAAAAATGAATTTCACATGCTCTGGCGGTTCTTCCAACGTCTTCAACAGTGCATTGAAGGCGTTTTTCGACAGCATGTGCACTTCGTCGATGATGTAGATCTTGAACCGGGCAGAGGCCGCGCGGTAATGCACGGAATCAATTATCTCGCGGATATCACCGACACCGGTGCGCGAGGCCGCGTCCATCTCCATCACGTCAACATGGCGGCCTTCCATGATCGCCACGCAATGTTCGCACCGTCCGCAAGGTTCGGTTGTGGGGCCGCCGGTGCCATCGGGGCCGACACAGTTCATGCCCTTGGCAATGATCCGCGCCGTTGTCGTTTTGCCGGTGCCGCGAATACCGGTCATAATAAAGGCTTGTGCGATCCGGTCGGCTGCGAAGGCATTCTTTAGCGTGCGCACCATCGCGTCCTGCCCGACCATATCGGCAAAGGTTTCGGGCCGGTATTTCCGGGCGAGAACTTGGTATTGGCGCTGGTCGGTCATTATGGCCTTGGTCTGGGATTCGGGCGTTGCCTCAGAGTAAGCAGGTGATAGGGAATGGTCCACCGCAATGGAGAGGGACAGGGGATGATTGAATTTGCGATCTATCGTTTGCCTGTGAGTGGGGGCGAGTTGGCGCTTTCGCCAATGCCGGGGCGGACGCGGCATTACTATACGGACTGGCAACATCTGCTGGCGTGGCGTCCCGATCTCGTGCTGACGATGACCACACAGGCCGAGTTGGAACGCAAAGGGGCAGGAACGCTTGGTGCGGACCTGACGAAAGAGGGGATCGTCTGGTTGCATCTGCCTGTTACCGACTTTGGCGTACCAAAGGATTCGGACTGGGATTTGGACTGGTCGTCCGTGCGCGATCAAGTTCTGGACGTCTTAAGGCAAAAGGGCCGCGTTCTGGTGCACTGCTTTGGCGGTTGCGGGCGATCAGGGATGATGGTGTTGCGCCTGATGATTGCGAGCGGAGAGACGCCTGACGCGGCCTTGGTCCGTTTGCGTGCCATGCGTCCTTGCGCAGTTGAAACCGATGACCAAATGAACTGGGCATGGCAAGGGTAAGGTGGATCCGACCCATCTTACCTTTGCAAAAAGGTGCTACCTGTCCTTTTTACTGATTGCGGCGCGATACATCTTGCCAAGCTTTCGGCCCCGGTCGCGAGCCTGCGCAATTGTCTCGGTCGCAAGCTGATTCTCGCGTTTGAGTTTCTTGAAACGCTTCAGGCGGTCCGGGTCGACATCGCCTGCTGCAATTGCGGATTGAACAGCGCAACCTGGCTCCGTTTCGTGCGCGCAGTCGCGAAATTTGCACCGTTCGGCCAATTCTGAAATCTCGGGGAAAGTGGCATCAATGCCGTAGTCAACCTCTGCGACCCCAAGGCCCCGCATGCCGGGTGTGTCGATCAGCCAGCCTCCACTGCGCATCCGGTGCAGCGAACGTCCTGTTGTCGTATGGCGTCCGCGCGCATCATCCTCACGAATGGCCTGCGTTGCCGCGTCCCCGCCGGTCAGCGCATTCGCGATTGTGGTCTTTCCCACGCCGGAGGAACCAGCCAGAGCAACGGTCTGCCCCTTGCCGCACCAAGGTGCGAGCAGGGCCGCAACATCGTCGCGCTTGGCGTCCATCGCGATAACTTCAAGTCCACGGCCCAAGGCGCGGGCCTGATCGATGTAGGCATCGGGGGCATCCGTCTGATCTGCCTTGGTCAGCACGATCACCGGCGTGATCATCGCATCGTGAGCAAGGGCCAGATAACGTTCCAGGCGGGCTGGGTTAAAATCGTTGTTGCACGAAGAAGTGATAAAAAGCGTATCGATATTGGCCGCAATCAGTTGCTTTTCGCCGGTGTGGTACTCTGTCCCGCGGGTCAGTTCGGTCTGGCGTTCAAGCACGCGGACAAGACGGTGTTGCGCCGGCGCGCAAAGCACCCAATCGCCGACACCGACAGCTGCGGTGGTGATGCCCGGGTCAAGCGTCAGCTCAAGCGTACCCAGTTCTGAAAATCCCGCTACCCGGTCGCGATGGACCGTGGCAATCCGGGCAGGGGTGAGGGTTTCCAACTCTTCAAGTTCAAGTTGGGACATATAGAAAGGCGACCAACCTAGGTCGGCGCGTGTAAAATCTGTCAATGATCTGTCCTCGTCAAAGGGGAAAGTTGCGCTGGCGACAGTGCGTCAGCGAGAACCGGACGAGGGGGCGGAAATAGGTTCAGCGCGCCCGAACCGGGAGGGTGTTTGTTGCGACAATCATAAACGTCCTCCTTTGCGGGGTAACTTCCTTGCCCTTCGACTTGCTGCGCAAACCGAAGGTGAGAGGCTGACAACGACCCAAGCGGGGCTCGTTATGGCTGCTTCCTTCCGGACCTGACCAGGTTGGCGAGGCGCTCGCCCGCGCCAACCTCTCGACAAGCGATATAGGCTGAGTCCCCGGTCTTCGCAAGATGTCAGAAGGTGATCCGATAACGCGCCAGTCCGTTTTCACAGGGGCCAATGTGGCTGATCGGAGGGTGCAGATGGTCCCGCGCCTGCGGCGCAGTTGCAAAGACAGCCGCAGTTTTTGGGAGCGGCGCGAACGACCAGGTGGGCTTGAGTGGTATATCGACTGTGCCGACTTTTTTCAGATATGCGATCAGGTGTTCGCGGACAGACTGCGGCGATACATGGACGAAGTCCTCTTGTGCGATTGCGGGAAAGCCGCCGCCACCTCGGGCACGAAAGCTGTTGGTTGCGACGATGAACATGTCATCGTCGCTGATCGGTTCTCCTTGGCGCTTTAGGTGCATAATGCGCCGCGCCGCCGGATTGATCTCGTGGCCTTCGGTATCGAACCGTGCCGGCTGAGAGATGTCGATTTGGTAGGTCAGGCCGAAGATCGCATCACAGTTGTAACCTGCACTTCTGGGATTGATGAGCGGCTGATCGACGAGACCCGGACGCATCTGATTGTAGTGTGCTGCTGCACGCTCCAGCCACAATCTGATCTGTTTCCCGGACCGCCGCACAGCAGAGGCCCTGTCCGCAAATGGGAAGATCGCGGCCACATCGCGCAGTGTGATCGGGCCAGCGGGAATATCAATGAAATGCTCTGCCCCGCTACGCACGCCGGAACGATACGGTGATTTTGCCGCCAACAGTGGAAATGCTGCGTATTCCGTCCGCGCGAGAACGGGTCTCAGCGCGCCTTGCAACGCGCGGGCCAGCAGTTGCTGGCTGAGGTCTGGCTGGATCGTTGCGAAGTAGCTTTGGATCGGTACGCTTGTCTGTGCGATAGGTGCGCGCAATCTTGCAAGTGTGGCGGCATGTGGTGCAGCGACCAGCTTGCGGAGGGTCTGGCGCAGGGGGCTTTCCGGAAAGTCTGGCGGGCGGGCGTGCCTTAATCCGACTGACTGACCGGCGATGACCCATGCGCCTTTGTTCCATTGCATATCAAGCGTAATTAGCCCGAGCGCCTTGCCGTAGCAGGCCGCCATGACAGCCGGTTTTCCATGCAAGTGTCCGGTTCTGTCGCCAGACAAAGGGGCGTCCGGATCCGGGAACACGCCATGTGTGTGCCCCAAGAGCAGAACATCAATCCCTTCGACTGTGGCAAGCGGCAGGGCTGCGTTCTCCATCCGCGGCTTCTGCGTGGACTGACTGATTCCTGAATGACAAAGCGCGATCGTTACATCGGCACCCGCGGCGCGCATTTTCGGGGCCACTTGTCTTGCGGCATCAACAATATCTTCGGTACCGACGTCACCTGCGTTGCCGGTCGTGTTCCACTCTGCGATCTGGGGTGGACCAAAGCCGGTGATCCCTAACTTGATCCCGCGACGCACCCCATCACTGCACAGGATATCCCTTTCGAGCAGTGCAAACGACTTTGCGAACGCGCGTCCGGTGCGGCTGAAGATGTTTGCACTGACAACCGGGAATGTCGCCTTGGACATCGTTTGGTGCAGAAACTCCAGCCCGTAGTCGAACTCGTGGTTCCCGAGGGTCATGGCGTCATATTGCAGCAAATTCAACGCGGCAATCATCGGGTGCGTTCCGCTGCGTGCCGGATGGGCCGCCAGATGATCGGCCAGTGGATTGCCCTGAATGAGGTCGCCATTATCGCAAAGGAGCGTGGTGATACCTTTTTCGTCCCGAAGTGATTTGATCTGATCTGCGAGGCCTATCAGGCCGATGCTGTGATCCGTCCGGTCTGCAAAATAATCGTAGTCAAGCAACTGCATGTGCAGGTCTGTTGTTGCCAGCACACGAAGCTTGCCCGTGGGGATGCCGGACATGCATGAGCCCTTGATCGTCATGCCGCAACCATAGCGTGTATTATCAGGGTCCGCCATGCCGACGTGTCGGAAAAAATTGCACTTGTGCAAGCTCCGTGGCATCTCGGCTGAATGAAGATTGCAGAGACAGTAACGTTTGGTGGATCAGGGCTTGATCGTGCGGCAGAGTTGCGGGAACGGGCCGAAGGTCTGAGGGCGCAAAAAGGCTCCCGCGCTATCCTGCTATGGCGTGGTAAACCCTTGATTTCCGGTGATGATCTGGTGCGGCTTTCGATGGAGCACCCGGTGATGGAAGACGCGGCGGCGGCGATGGTCTTTCTTGGCCGCGAGGCCGGCGTGCCGGTGTTTGCCGCTGATCTGTCCCAGTGGGAGCCGGAAGGTCAGGAGACCGAGACGCTCAATAGTTTCCTTGATCCTTCAGAGCAGCGGCACCCTGCCGTTCCTGATGCTGCATTTGCTGAACTCCGCGCTGTCATGACCCGTCTTGCCCCCCGCGATGCCGAGCTTGCTGCGACTGCCAAGGCCGTTATGGAGTGGCATCGTTCGCATCGTTTTTGCGCCCGCTGCGGGGCCGAAAGTGAAATGGCGATGGGCGGCTGGCAGCGTGACTGCACGGCCTGTGGCGGGCATCATTTTCCGCGGACCGACCCTGTCGTCATCATGCTGATCACGCACGGAAATTCAGTCCTTGTCGGGCGTTCGCCCGGGTGGCCCGAAGGTATGTATTCACTCTTGGCCGGGTTTGTTGAACCTGGCGAAACCATCGAAGCGGCGGTCCGGCGAGAGGTCTTTGAAGAAGCCGGTGTCCGCGTGGGTCGCGTGCGCTATCTTGCAAGCCAGCCATGGCCGTTCCCGGCGTCACTTATGCTCGGATGCGCCGGTGAGGCTTTGAATAAGGACCTCTCGATCGATCCAGACGAGATCGAGGATGCCCTTTGGGTCACTCGCGAAGAGATGGCAGAGGCATTTGCAGGCAATCACCCCAAGCTTTTACCGGCACGGAAGGGCGCCATTGCGCATTTTCTGCTCGCCGCGTGGCTGTCGGACCGACTGGACTAGGCGGCGATAGGATGAAGACCCCATGAAACTGAGCACACGCGAAGATATCGAGGCTCCGATCAGCTACGTCTACGGGCGCATCAGTGATTTTGCGCATTTTGAACGGCGTGCCTTGCGTCAGGGCATCGCTGTGCGTTGCCGCACAGAGGGTGAAGCCAAGCTCGGCACGATCTGGGATATCGCGTTCACCTTCCGCGGCCGCCAGCGCGAAGTTCAGGCCGAATTGACCAGGCTTGACCCCAACCAGACAATCGAGATCGAAATTCATTCAGATGGACTGACGGCAATCACACATGTCGAGCTTGTCGCTTTGTCAGCGACCCGTACACGCGTGTTAGCGTCATTTGACATGCGGGCCAAAACCCTGACAGCGCGATTGCTTTTACAGTCCCTCAAACTTGCAAAGACCAAGGTCACCAAGCGCTTCAAGGCGCGCGTGCTGGATTATGCCGAAAACATTGAAGACGACTATCGGCGCGGCCAATAGACGTGTCATTTCACGACAGGCTTGGTCCTTTGCCCACGCGCGGATTGACGCGCGTCCCGTCTGACAGGCCGATACACATGACAAGCTCTCCTGCGCGAGGTGCATCAGGCACGCAAAGGGTCATCGTGTCGATGTGATCAAACGACCAGGGCTCGTCCTTGTGGCCGAGAGGCAGATCAATCAGGCCGCCCAATGGAACGACCTTGTGGTTGGAAGGCATCAGGGCCTTGCCGCCACCAATTGCGGCCCGTACCGGAGCGCCCAACTTGGGGTGCAGGACAGCCGCACCATGTTCCATCGCGCCAGCCGCGCCGACCATCGCGGCCTTTCCATAGCACACCGGCGGACCATCGAGCATCTTGACAAGTTCTTCCGTCAGAAGCGGGCCCAATTCCTCGGCAATACCAAAGAGCACGGACAGATCGTCCTTGGCCATGCCAGCAAGCGGGTTCTTGACAACAGCCATGGCGGCCGCCCGCACGACTGGCGCGCAGGATTTGCCCATCTCGTCGGTCGTGATGATTTCCTTGGTGAAGAGCGTCTTGCGAATGATCATGATTTATTGCTCCGCACTTTCGTGCCGCCGTGCTGCCGCGGGATAAACCCCCATGATAAGCAGGTGGTCGGTGAAGTAGCCCAGTTCCTCTAACGCCAGTTTGACGTTGGGATCATCTGGATGACCTTCGATTTCGGCATAGAATTGCGTGGCCCTGAAGTCGCCCCCCACCATATAGCTTTCCAGCTTGGTCATGTTGACGCCATTTGTGGCAAAGCCGCCCATCGCTTTGTACAAGGCCGCCGGAATGTTGCGGACTCTGAAAACAAAGCTTGTCATCATGCCTGACGAGCCGCGGCGTGCATAGTCCGGTTCGCGCGCCATGATCAAAAAGCGCGTCGTGTTGCGCGCGTGGTCCTCGATGTGGCGGGCCAGTACCTTGAGCCCATAGATATCGGCGGCAAGCTCTGATGCCAGTGCGGCAATCGTCGGATCGTCCCCCGTCGCGACTTCACGTGCCGCGCGGGCGTTGTCGGAACTGGTGCGCGGCGTGATTGCATTGGCGCGCAGGAATTCACTACATTGTGGTAGAATGACGGGATGGCCGTGTGCTTCTTTAATGTCCGTCAGTTCGGCATCTTTCTTGCCAAGCAGGTTGATATGAACCCGCACAAATGTCTCATCAACGATATGAAGGCCACTTTCCGGCAAGAGCGAGTGCACGTCCGCAACCCTGCCATAGGTGGAGTTCTCGACAGCAATCATCCCGAGATCGGCCTCGCCACTGCGGACAGCCTCGATTGCGTCCTCGAAGGTGGCGCAGGGCAGAGGTGCGTAGTCGGGGCGCGCCGTCACGCAAGCTTCGTGTCCATAGGCCCCCAACTCACCTTGAAATGCGATTTTTTGCGACATCAATGTGACCTCTGTGCTATCACCCGCGAAAAAATGGGCGTTTGGTCGCGGCAGTACACCTTGCAACCCGGTGTGGGAAGCGGATAGATACCGTCAAAACTTTGAACTGAATGGAACGCGACATGTTCGACACAATGACGACGACCAAAATCATCGGTGGTCTTTGCAGCACTTTCCTTGTTTTCCTGCTGGGTGCTTGGCTTGCCGAAGAGGTTTATCATTCCGGTGGCCATGGCCACGAGCAAGCCTACGTGATCGAGGTTGAAGAGGAAGGTGGCGAAGAGGAAGTCGTAGAGGAAGTCCCCTTCTCCGTTGTGTTTGCTTCCGCAAGCGCCTCTGAAGGTGAAGGTCTCTGGCGCAGCTGCCGGTCTTGCCACGCGCTCGAGTCTGGTCAGCACGGGACAGGTCCCGCGCTCTATGGTGTCGTGAACCGTCCCGTCCAGTTCTACGATGATTTCGGTTACTCCGGTGCGCTGATCGAAGCTGCAGATGTCTGGACACCTGAAAACCTGAATGCTTTCCTCGAGAATCCGCGCGGCTACGCACCAGGTACAGCGATGAGCTTTAACGGCATGCGCAATGTTGAAGACCGTGCAAACCTGATAGCGTATCTTGCCTCAATCGGTGGCTAAGCCAGCCCCCCTGCTGAACAGAACAGGCCGTCCCTTCGGGCGGCCTTTTTCTTTGCCCATCCCGGATGGTTCACCGCCTGATCACGCAAACTCAACTTGAATGTTTGCCAAACAGAACATTTACTTCATTTAGTGCAAAGTCGACGTCCACAACCCGGAGATACTGATGCAAAAGCAAGCCCGTTCCTTCGCCAAAGCAAAGCCCGACGACCGCCCGGTCCGCCTGTTGCAGGCTTGGACAGTAGGGGCCGTGATAGGTGTTGCGGCACTGTGGGCTGGATCAGGTGTCTTTGCCGATGGGCACGAGAACGTGACCATCAGTCACGGCTATACGAATTTCGGAGAGTTGAAGTACGGGCCTGATGCAGTCCTTGACTATGTGAACCCCGATGCACCCAAAGGTGGGGAGTTTTCACAATGGGCGCAGGGCACCTTCGACAGCTTCAACCTGTCCACCCGCAAAGGCGTTCCGGCTGCATTGTCGACGATCGGCTACGAATCCATACTGACGTCTACGGCAGATGACCCCTATGGTGCCTATTGCTATCTTTGCGAGACATTGGAATATCCTGACAGCCGTGACTGGGTGATCTTCAACCTGCGTGATGACGTGAAATTCTGGGATGGTTCGACCATGACGGCCGAGGACATCAAATTCACGTTCGAGCTTTACCTTGAGCAGGGGATCACCGAATACCGCAGTGTCTATAGTCAGTTTATCGACTCCGTCGAGGTTCTGGATGACTTCCGCATCCGTTTCAACTTCACTGACAGCGCCCCGCGCCGCGATGTGGTGACATGGGTGGGCGGCACCTCTGCTTTCTCGAAAGACTGGTTCGAAGAAACCGGTACGCGCCTCGACGAAGCCTCTGACGCACCTTTCATGGCGACAGGTCCCTACCGGCTTGATGCGGTCGATATCGGACGGCAGATTATTTATCGCTATGATCCGAACTGGTGGGGTGCCGATCTGCCAATCAATCAGGGGCGCAACAACTTCGAGACCATTCGTGTGGAGTATTTTGCAGACAGCGGTGCCGCCTTCGAAGGGTTCAAGTCCGGTGTCTATGCCTTCCGTAGCGAAAACAGTTCGCTCCAATGGGCGACTGGCTATGATTTCCCGGCGCGTGAACAAGGCTGGGTCAAGGTAGAGGAATTGCCCGACGGGGCAATCGGGACCGGCCAGGGCTTTGTGTTCAACCTGAATCAAGAGAAATTTCAGGATCCGCGCGTACGCGAGGCCATCACATTGATGGTGAATTTCGAATGGATGAACGAGACCCTGTTCTACGGCCTCTATGAACGGCCCGAATCCTTCTGGGACAACTCGGATCTCAAGGCCGTTGGCACGCCATCCCCCGAAGAAATCGCCATCTTGCAGCCCTTGGTGGATGAGGGCCTCTTGGATGCTGCAATCCTGACAGAGGAGGCCACCCTTCCGCCAGTGTCGACGACCGCGGAGCGCCCGCTTGACCGTCGCCAGTTGCGCGCGGCATCAGCCCTTCTGGATGAGGCCGGATGGGTTGCAGGCGATGACGGAATGCGGCGCAAGGACGGTGAGCTGCTTGAAGTGACCTTCTTGGAACGATCACCGCAGTTTGACCGTATCATCAACCCGATTGTCGAAAACCTTAAGCGCCTTGGCGTGGATGCAAAGCTGGAGCGTGTCGATACAGCCCAATACATTGAGCGCCGCCGCGCTGGCACGTTTGACATCGTGAACGCATCGCTTGGTCAAGGGTACGAGCCCGGCCAGCAACTGGCCCAGTTCTTTGGATCGGCCGCAGCGGAAGACAGTTCGCGCAACCCGATGCGATTGAAGCTGCCCGCTGTTGACCGGCTGATTGATGAGATTGTTGCCGCGGAATCGCTGGAGGATCTGACAGTCAGGACCCGCGCACTGGATCGGGTGCTGCGGGCCGAGCGATTCTGGATCCCCCAGTGGCAGAAAGGTGTTCACACCGTTGCCTATTATGACATGTACCGGTTCGCCGAAATTCCACCTTTGGCGTTATCGCCGCTGGACAACTGGTGGTATGACGCAGACGCAGCCGAGGCTCTGCGCGCCGCCGGTGCATTCCAATAGGGCACTGACGTGGGCGCATATATCCTCAGGCGTTTGTTGCTTGTGATTCCCACCCTGCTGGGGATCATGATCATCAACTTTTCCCTTACGCAATTCGTTCCCGGAGGCCCAATCGAACAGATTCTGGCCGAGCTTGAGGGCGGCGGCGATGTTTTCGAAGGCATCTCTGGGGGCGGCAGCGAATTGGTCGAGGGTGGCGACAGCGACTATGTCGGTGGACGCGGCTTGCCTGCGGATTTCATCGCCGAGCTTGAGCGCGAGTTCGGCTTTGACAAGCCGCCGCTGGAACGGTTCCTCAACATGATGTGGAATTATATGCGCTTCGACTTCGGAGAAAGCTATTTCCGTTCGATCAGTGTGTTTGATCTGGTGATTGAAAAGATGCCAGTGTCGATCACTTTAGGGCTGTGGTCTACATTGATTGCCTATCTGATTTCAATCCCGTTGGGCATCAAGAAGGCCGTGCGCGATGGCACCCCCTTTGATACATGGACCTCTGGCGCGATCATTGTGGGCTACGCGATCCCGGGCTTCCTGTTCGCAATTCTGTTGATCGTCCTTTTTGCTGGCGGCTCCTACTTCCGGATCTTCCCCCTGCGGGGTCTGACCTCGGCCAACTTTGAAGAACTGTCGCTGATCGGCAAGTTGCTGGACTACTTTTGGCACATCACGCTACCTGTGTTGGCCTCAACGATATCGGCCTTCGCGACGCTTACGCTGTTGACCAAGAACAGCTTTCTGGATGAGATCAAAAAGCAATATGTGATGACCGCCCGCGCCAAGGGGCTGTCAGAGCGGCGGGTTCTCTACGGCCATGTCTTCCGCAACGGGATGTTGATTGTGATCTCGGGCTTTCCGGCCCTTTTTATCGGCGTCTTCTTTGGCGGGTCGCTGATTATCGAAACGCTGTTCTCGCTCGATGGGTTGGGGCGGTTGGGGTTCGAGGCAGCAGTGGCCCGCGACTATCCTGTAGTTTTCGGGACGCTATTTGCATTTTCGCTGATCGGTCTGATTGTGGGGATCATCACGGATCTGACCTATGTGCTGATCGACCCGCGCATTGATTTCGAGGC
>CAZTKF010000050.1:0-18094 GCA_964614205.1 uncultured Loktanella sp.
GATCGGTCGTATCGGCAAGTCGTGTGACGGCGCCTGTAATCCAGCGCCCGATGAACAGCGATGTCACTACGGCAACTATCAGTGCCATTACACCGACTGTAGGAATGATCATTTGGAGTTGCGCAACGATCGCCGCCCCCTTAGGCCCCAATTCGGCCTGATGTTGCGCGATTTCGTCGGTCATGCTGTCAAAGCCAAGATCGACCTCTGGCCCGATCCGCATCAGCACCTCTTGCTGCAGAACCGCTGCGGCGGCATCAACCGCGGCGTAGGCGGCCATCTTGTCAGCGAACCCGTCAATGGCAGCGATCAGTTCTGCCAGTTGCGTGGCGACAGGGCCCAGTGTGTTCATAGCCTGCATCTGGCGTATCGCGCGCTCCAGTCCGGCAGAGCTTTGATTGAAACTGTCAAAATCGTCCGTTGCGCGGGTCATCAGGAACTGTTTGCTTTGCAGAACGGCGGTCATACCGGTCTGCAGCACCCGTCCTGCAGATGTGACAACAGGGGGGTTACCGTTTTGCACCGCAGTCGAAAACAGACGGCTGGCCCGGTCTTTGATCAGGGTCGATTGCAGATCGAGATCGGTCGCCAGACCCCGGGCCTGCGCAAGTTGAGCGGACAAGCGCAAGAACGTTTCGCGGTATTCATCGGTCAGTGCCGCCAATCGGTCGAGTTCCTCAGCATAGACGGCGTTGCGGTCGAAGCTTCGGACAAGCGCGGCATTCTCGCGCACCTCGTCGAGATTGCCGATTACATCGTCACGTTCGGTAGCAACGGGGTTTTCGACATAGCGCAAGGTGGCGATCTTCGCTTCAAATAAATCTTCCATGGCGGCCCGTACCGCTGCCAGTTGTTGCGATGCCGCGCGATAGTCCGAGTAACCTGTTCCCAGAATGCCGACCGAGCGCTGCGAAAAGACCGCCAAGCCGACAAGGATGAGCGTCAGAATGACAAACCCGCTGCTAATGCGTCGTGAGATAGGCCATGATTCCAGCATTGCGCGCTCCGTGCTTGGTCGGAGCTACGCCTAAAGACAAATCCCTAATAGCTGGTGAAGCGTTTGACAGTTTATGACAAAGCTGCCGCTTCGGCGGCCAGCGCGGTGATGCCATCCCAGTCACGGGCCAGCACCTTGTCTTTCGGTGCCACCCACGACCCCCCGACACAGAGCGTATTGCCCAGACTGAGGTAATCGCGCGCGTTGCCGAGGCTGACCCCGCCTGTGGGGCAGAATTTCACTTGCGGGATCGGGGCGCCGATGGCCTTGAGCGCGGGCGCGCCGCCATTGGCCTCGGCAGGGAAGAACTTCTGCAAGGTATAGCCGCGTTCCAGCAGGCACATTGCCTCGGTTGCGGTGGCGGCACCGGGCAAAAGCGGCAAGTCATTGGCCTCGCAGGCGTCCAGCAGGCGGTCGGTGGCGCCGGGAGAGACACCGAAAGTCGCTCCAGCGGCCTTGGCGTTTTCGACATCCTTGGGGGTCAGCAGGGTGCCTGCGCCAACGACACCGCCGGGCACCGTGGCCATTTCGCGGATCACATCAAGCGCCGCGGGGGTGCGTAGGGTGACTTCAAGCGCGGGCAGGCCGCCCTTGACCAGCGCGCGCGCGAGATCCGCCGCGATGCTTGCGTCATCCACGACGAGCACGGGAATGACAGGGGCCAGAAGACAGAGTTTTTCGGTGGCGGCAGAAGCCTGTTGCGGTGTCATGATTTTGTTCCTTGCAAGTGGTGCCTATTGCGCGGGCAGGTGCCTAACGCGGGGAGTTTTGGACCAAGTTGAAGGCAGGGGCCGTCTAAACGACGACGCCCGCCCCTGCAGCAGCGAGGCCGACATTCTGGCGGAAGACCTCGAAAAGCTCGCGCCCGACACCGGTGCCGTTCCCGCTAAGATCGGCTGTGGCGGGGGTGCGGGTGGACAGGTCGACGCCTTTGACTTCGATGGTGCCGGTCGTTGCATCCAGCCGGATGATATCACCGTCGCGGACCCGCGCGATCGGCCCGTCATCTGCCGCCTCGGGGCAGACATGGATAGCCGAAGGCACCTTGCCCGACGCCCCTGACATCCGCCCGTCGGTGACAAGCGCCACTTTCAGGCCGCGGTCCTGCAAGACAGCCAGTGTCGGCGTCAGACCGTGCAATTCGGGCATGCCGTTGGATTTGGGGCCCTGAAAGCGCACGACGATAATTGTATCTTCGGTGAACGCGCCGGCTTTGAACGCGTCCTTGACCGCCTCTTGCGTGTGGAAGACACGTGCCGGCGCTTCGACGATATGGCGCTCGGGTGCGACGGCGGATGTCTTGATCACGCCGCGTCCGAGGTTGCCGGAAAGCTGCACAAGACCGCCTTGGGGTTGGAAGGGGTCAGCGGCAGGGCGGAGGATTTTTTCGTTCAGCGATTTGCCAGCGCCCGGGGCGTAGCTGATGCGCCCGTCCACCAGCTTGGGTTCTTGTGTGTAAAGCTCCAGTCCCTGACCGCCGACAGTCTTGGTGTCGTCATGCAGCAGGCCTGCACTCAGCAGTTCGCCGATCATAAACCCAAGTCCGCCTGCTGCATGGAAGTGGTTCACATCGGCCAGACCGTTCGGATAGACCTTGGCCATGAGCGGCGTGACGGCGGAAAGGTCGCTGAAATCCTCCAGATCGAGGATCACGCCGGCGGCTTTGGCCATGGCGGGCAGGTGGATGACAAGGTTCGTCGACCCGCCCGTGGCCATCAGACCGACGATGCCGTTCACAAAGGCCTTTTCATCAAGGATATCGCAGACGGGTGTGTAATCATTGCCAAGGGCCGTGATTTCCAGCGCGCGTTCTGTGGCGGCTGTGGTCAGCGCATCGCGCAGGGGTGTGCCGGGATTGACGAAAGAGGCGCCGGGCAGGTGCAGGCCCATGAACTCCATCAGCATCTGGTTGGAGTTGGCCGTGCCATAGAAGGTACAGGTGCCGGGGCCGTGGTAGCTGGCCATTTCGGCGGCCATCAGCTCTTCGCGCCCCACGTTGCCTTTGGCGAATTCCTGCCGCACGCGGGCCTTTTCGTCGTTGGGCAGGCCGGACACCATGGGGCCTGCGGGCATGAAGATACCCGGGATATAGCCGAAGGTGGCGGCGGCCATCACAAGGCCGGGGACGATTTTATCGCAGACACCCAAGTAAACCGCGCTGTCAAAGACGTTGTGCGACAGGCCCACACCTGCGGCCAGCGCGATCACATCGCGTGAGAAAAGTGACAGTTCCATGCCGGTCTGGCCTTGGGTCACACCGTCGCACATGGCGGGCACGCCGCCGGCCACTTGTGCCGTACCGCCGACTGCGCGCGCAGCAGTGCGGATCAGGTCGGGGTAGGTTTCAAAGGGCTGATGTGCCGACAACATATCGTTGTAGGCGGTAATGATCCCGATGTTGGGCGTCCGGCCATCTGTCAGGGCCTCTTTGTCGCCGCCCATCGCCGCATAGGCGTGGGCCTGGTTGCCACAGGTCAAATGTGCCCGTCGCGGGCCTTCGGCGGCGGCGCGGGCCATTGTGTCCATGTATTTCTGGCGTGGCCTTTCCGAGCGGGCACGAATACGGTCGGTCACTTCGGCGATTTTGGGGTGCAGGGGCATGGCGTCCTCGGCTGGTTTGCTTTTGGCCGTGCCATAACACGACGTGTTAGCGCTAACAAGGGCTCTTATTGCCGCACGAGCGGCGATGAATAGACACAATTGAGGGTTTTACACCGTTAAAACCGTCGTGCTAGGACGGATACAAAAATGAGGAACGGCATTTCAATGCATCGCAGAGCAGTCATTCTATCACTTTCCATGCTGGGCTTGTCCGGTTGTGTCTCGGGTCTGGGTATCGAAGGGTCCGTGCGCCCGCAGATGGACCGGTCATATGCGCTGCGCGGGTTCCGCTTTGCCGCTTTGGAAGGCCTGTCGGTATCCGAGAGCGAGACCTTTTACCCTGATGCCGACATCGTCTGGCGCGGTGATCCGCTCGGGCCGCGCATCCCGCAGATTGCCGCTATGTTCGAAGAGGCAGCGGCGCGGAACCGGCCGGTGCTGGATGGCGCATTCCCCGTTGATGTCGATGTGACGCTTGTCCGCTTTCATGGTGTAACCAACCGGACGCGCTATACGGTCGGCGGTGTCTACAACGTCGTTTTCGATCTGACGATCCGCAGGGCCGGATCGGACGAGGTGATCGAACCGACGCGCCGTGTGGTCGGCAATCTGGATGCGCCGGGCGGGGAACGTGCAGGCGTGCTGGAACAGTCGGGGCAAACAGAAAAAGTGCGTGTGACCGATTTCCTGACCGGTCTGTTGCGTGCGCAACTGGTCTGAGCGCGGCCCCTTTTCAGCCGCTCCAAGAGCGGGTAGGACGCGGGCATGACAGAACACAGCTCTCAAACACGGCCTTGCGTGCGCCTGACCCCCAAGGCAGAGGCACGGGCCATCCGCCATGGGTTTCCGTGGGTCTATGCCAATGAACTGGTGACCGACCGCCGGACCCGAAACCTGACGCCCGGCACAATCGCCCGTCTGGAGGATGCCAACCGCACCCCGATGGGAGTGGTCACGGTAAACCCCGGTTCGAAGATTATCTGCCGGCTGCTGGACAGGGACCCTGATGCCGTGATTGATCAGGCATGGTTCGCGGCACGACTGACCCGCGCATTGGCCCATAGGGCGCGGCTTTATCCCGCGCCCTATTACCGTCTGGTTCATGCCGAGGCAGATGGGTTGCCCGGGGTGATCATCGACCGTTTTGGAGATGTGGCCGTGGTGCAACCCAATGCCGCATGGGCCGATATGCTGATCCTGCCTTTGGTAGCGGCGTTGCAGGAGGTCACAGGCGTCACGACCGTGATCATGAACGGCACCGGACGCGCCCGAACACTGGAAGGTCTGGACGAAAGCACCCGAGTGCTGGCCGGCAATGCCCCCGCAGAGCCGCTTCCAGTGCCCATGAACGGTGCGATCTATATGGCCGATGTCATGGGCGGGCAGAAAACGGGGCTCTTCTTTGATCAGCGCCCGAACCACGCTTTTGTCGCGGGATTGGCCAAGGATGCGCGGGTGCTGGATGTGTTCAGCCATGTGGGCGGCTTCGGTCTGGCGGCCTTGGCGGCAGATGCGGCCTCTGTTCTGGCGGTTGACGGGTCTGCGCCTGCGCTGGATCTGGCCACGCAAGGGGCCGAAAAGATGGGCGTTTCGGACCGATTTTCAATCCGAAAGGGGGATGCATTCGACGTTTTGACGGCCCTTGCGGAAGAAGGTCGGACATTTGATGTGGTGATCTGTGATCCGCCAGCCTTTGCACCGTCCAGACCAGCGCTTGATGCAGGTTTGCGCGCCTATGAGCGGATCGCACGGCTTGCAGCGCCTCTGGTGGCTGAAGGCGGGTATCTGACACTGTGTTCCTGCTCGCATGCGGCAGACCTGACCAAATTCCGCAACGCATCGGCACGCGGGATCGGCCGCGGCGGGCGGCGCGGGCAGATCATTCACACCGGATTTGCGGGGCCTGATCACCCGCTGTTGCCGCATCTGGCGGAAAGCGGCTATCTCAAGGCGGTGACCTTCCGCCTATGAGGGTGATGCTCGATGCCTGCGTGCTCTATCCAACCGTGATGCGCGAGGTGCTGCTGGGCTGTGCAGGCGCGGGGCTGTTCGAGGCGCGCTGGTCGGCGCGGATCCTTGAGGAATGGGCCCGTGCAGCGGCCAAACTGGGACCGGCAGAAGCGGTTTGGGCACGCGGCGAAATCGCGTCGCTTGCGGCCAGCTTTCCGCAGGCCATGGTCACTTATGACCCGGGTCAAGAGCGGCAGTTCTGGCTGCCCGATCCGGCGGATATTCATGTGCTGACCGCAGCCGTCGCCGGGTCGTGTGACGGGATTCTTACGATGAACGCCAAGGATTTTCCCAAGAATATTCTGGGCGAGGAGGCGCTGCTGCGCTGGGATCCGGACGGCTTTGCGCTTTTGTTGCTGGGTGCGGCCCCACAAGAGGTGGCAGGCGTCGCCGAAAGGGTGCTGGCCGAGGCCAACCGTCTGTCCGAAGCCCCCTGGACCATGCGGGCACTGATGAAGAAAGCGCGCATGCCGCGCTTCGGCAAGGCACTACAAGCGTAACACTTGGTCGGCCAGCGCGGGGCTGATTGTCAGCGCAGGAGCCTCCGGCGGGCGTTTTCTGGCCAGGATGAAGAGGGGAGCGGTACGTTTAGCCGCTGCTCCACTTGGCTTCGTTTGCCTCGATCGCGGCGATCCGTTGCGGGGTTTTGGGGTGGCTCATCATCCAGGCCGGAGTGGCAGCACCGTGCGCCCCGGTCAGGGTCTCCAGCTTCTTGAACAGTGATTTCTGCGGCTCGGTTCCGATCCCGGCCTTGACCAGCAGGGCCGAAGCATAGGCGTCGGCCTCAAACTCGTCGCTGCGCGACAGGCGCGCGGCCAGCAGGCTGGTGAGCATTCCGGCAATCCACGGGCCGACACCGGGGACAAAGCGTCCGATGATCATCGCCAATGCGGTACGCATGGCGTTCTGGCCGGAAAAATCAATCATGCGGCGGCGCGAATGGCCCAAGGCCACATGGCCCAACTCATGGGCGATCACCGTCGCCATTTCCTCGGAGGTGACTTCGCCCGCACGATATTTGTTATAAAACCCGCGCGTGATAAAGATGCGCCCGTCGGGGGCGGCCAATCCGTTCACCGGGTCGATTTCGTAGATATGAACCCTGATCCTGTCGATATCGAGCGCCTTGGCCATCCTGTCCATCAGCACTTTGAGGATCGGATCGGCAAGTTCGGTCGAATCGCGGTCAAGCGCGTGCTTGGTGCGCCAGACCGAGAAGCGGTACATGGCCAACCCGTAAAGGACCGCCAGCAGAATGGGCATCAGCTTTATCATGTGTCAGATATGGGCGTTCGTTGCTGTTTCTCAAGCCTGTGGCGGCCTTTCCTCTGCGACATTTGGCACCTCAGGTCCGGTCGCTGTGTGGCGCGGACGCGTCTTTGCTTTTCTGTCGCGCGCCTTGCTTGCCCGGACCAGCCAGACCGCGAGGCCGATGGCAACAACACCCGCCGCAAGAAACCCGGACAGGTTCCCCAAGATGCTGGCGATGGCCGCCATATTATCGGCAAAGGCGTAGCCAAGGCCGACATAAAGCCCGACCCAGACTGCTTCGCCCGCCATCCCCCAAAAGGCAAAGCGGGGCCAGTCGAACCGCGACAAACCGCCAAGATAGTTCACGTAGGGGCCCAGCGGGGATACCAGCCAGCGCGAAAAGAAGACACCGATCCCGCCCCATTTATCCATGAATGCCGCGGCTCTGCCCCGCAGTGCGGCCCGTTTCGGACGGGCCAGAAGCCAGCGATCCATGCGCAGGCCCAACCCACGCGCACCCCAGTACCCCAGATTGTCCCCCAGAACCGCCCCGCAGAAAGCCGCCGTCGCCGCCGCGACCAAGGACAAGTCCCCCGCGGCGGCAAATCCACCGGATGCCAGCATCAGCAGCGAGGAAGGCACAGGCAGGGCCAGACAACTGAGGAAGGTCACGACAAAAAGCAGTGGCACACCATAGTCTGCAGCAAGGCCGAGGATCAGATCATTCATCGATCTTGCCTTGATGCCATGTTGCGGCGGTCTGGGTGATCCGCTCTTGCATCTCGTCGAGCGTCAGACCGATTTCAGCCGCGATCCTTTCCAGCGAGGCGCGTTTGAGCGGGCTGTCGGGGTCAAGGCCCCACGCGGCTTTGACCACCTCGGGCGGGATATCATAAGACCGCGCAACATAGCGCGGGGTCATCCATTCGGCCAGCGTCTGGTTCTGGCGCGCAGGATCGGACCAATAAACCAATTGCACCGTGAACCGCACGCCGAAGAAACCGGACAAGGCCACCACGGCCAGAAAGACCAGAAGCAGCAGGCGGTTATGGGTCCACAGATCCTTGATGCGATGCCACATTGCCAGCTCCTACCGCCCCAAAGCCCGCATGCCTGCGTCAATGCCCGCCAAAGTCATCGGGACCATGCGGTCGGGGCCGAAAATCTCTTTGATCATCTGGATCGACTGGGTGTAGCGCCAATAGCGTTCTTCCAGCGGGTTGATCCACAGGTGGTTTGGCCATTGGTCGCGGGCGCGTTCCAGCCATGTCTGGCCTGCCTCTTCGTTCCAGTGTTCATTGGCCCCGCCGGGAAAGGCGATTTCATAGGGCGACATGCTGGCGTCACCCACAAAGATGCATTTGTAGTCCGGCCCATAGGTGCGCAGCACGTCCCAGGTCGGGGTCTGTGCGTTCCAGCGGCGGCGGTTGTCTTTCCAGACGCCTTCGTAAAGGCAGTTGTGGAAATAGAAGTGCTCAAAATGCTTGAATTCGGATTTGGCGGCGCTGAACAGTTCTTCCACCACTTTGATGTGCGGGTCCATAGAGCCGCCGATATCCAGAAACAGCAGCACCTTGACCGCATTGCGCCGCTCGGGGCGGGTTTGTACATCCAGATAGCCGTGTTCGGCAGTGGCGCGGATCGTGCCGTTCAGGTCCAGTTCCTCGTGTGCGCCGTCACGCGCCCAGCGGCGCAGCCGCTTGAGCGCAACTTTGATATTGCGTGTGCCGAGTTCGACCGTGTCGTCAAGGTTCTTGAATTCGCGCTTGTCCCAGACCTTGACGGCCCGCTGGTGGCGGCTGTCTTTCTGGCCAATGCGCACGCCTTCGGGATTATAGCCGTATGCCCCAAAGGGCGATGTACCCGCCGTGCCGACCCATTTGCTGCCACCCTGATGGCGGCCTTTTTGCTCTTCCAGCCGTTTCTTGAGCGTCTCCATCAGCTTGTCAAAGCCGCCCAAGGCTTCGATTTCGGCCTTTTCGGCGTCGCTGAGGTGTTTTTCGGCCAGTTTTTCCAGCCAGTCTGCTGGAATATCGACAGCATTCATCACCGCCTCGTCGGGAATCTTGTCCAGCCCTTCAAAGGTCGCGGCAAAGGCGCGGTCGAACTTGTCGAGGTGGCGTTCATCTTTCACCATGGTGGCGCGCGCCAGAAAATAGAAGGCCTCGACATCATAGGTGGCCAATCCCGCTTTCATCCCTTCCAGAAATGACAGAAACTCGCGTAGGCTGACAGGCACCCCGTTGCTGCGCAAGTTGTCAAAGAAGGGCAGGAACACCGTCTACACCATAGAGCGCTGCAAGAAGATCAGAGCGAACAGACCGATCAGGCCAAAAAGGATCGCAAAGGCCGCGCCCCATTGCAACATGTCTTTGCCTTTGCCGCCCTTTGCTTTGGCACGGAGTGCGCCGAAAATTGCACCGATAATAAGTCCGGACAGCGGGAAAATCATAGCGTTGGCCTTTGTCAGGTTGGGGGCAGAGGTGGAGCGATGGATGCGATTTCATTGAGCCTGTCAATGACTTCGTCGCGGTTTCCGAACCCATAAAGCGCCCATCCCAGACTGTCCAGACGCAGGGCCATGCCGTCTTCGGTGTTGCCTTGCAGGTCAAGCGCTTCGGCCTTGAACATCATCAATAGGGACATGAGCGCCGCATTCTCGTGCCGGCGCGCGATGTCAATGGCGGGCGTGGTGATGGCAATCGTTGCTTCGGCATCACGCGCAATCAGGCTGTAGGCGGCCAGTTGGACAGCGACATGCGCCGAATGGATGTTGGTGACGGGGCTTTGCCCGTAAGACCGGCTTGCGGCGTTGAAGGCACCCAGCGCCAGTGTCGCATCATTGCCAATCTGGAGGCGGCCATAGGCATATTGTGCGAAACCTTCGCGGGGGCCGGTCCAGCCTAGGGATTGACCGATTGCAATAGCGCGGGCTGCGGCCTGACGGCGGCGCGACTCTGTTGTGTTTCCACCAAGTGCGACGGTCATCGCATCAATCCAGGCCCGCGGGGTACCAGAAGGGACACGTCCGCCGGGCCGTTGCCCACGCGGATTGATCCGCGCAAGAATCCCCGGCAGACGGTCTGCAACCTGCCGTTCGGTCATGCCGCTGCGCAATTCGGGCGCATAGTAGGCACGCAGCATCAGCATATCAAAGCCGGTCAGAACCGCATGGATATTGTCGTCGTTGAAAACGGAATCCGGCAGGCGGTAAAGATCGTTCAGCGGGCCGAGCGCCTGCGCAAGCTCTTCGTGCAGGCAGTCGCGGATTTCCTGCGGGGTCACGTCGGAGGGAATAAAGATGGCCGCTTTTTCACGTCGGCGCAGGGTGGCCCAGTTCAGCGTGGGAGTATCACGGGCGGCGCGCAGTTCGGCCCAGCTCTGGACGCGGGGGACAACAAAGCAGGCGGCATTGGGTGCGGCCCGCTGCAAGACGCGGTTCGGCAAGGCCTCGATCACGATACTGGCGTCCGGCCCATCGGTCAGACGGATATCAATGCGCGCCTCATTTCGCAGGCGGCGCAAGAGCGCGGCAAGGTCTTCGCGGTTCTCGCGTCGCATCTGGCCGACGACCCGCACCGTGATCGGTTCTTCAAATCGCGTGAAGACAGGTAATTCCCGCCCGCTTTCCATGCGGAATGACAGATCAATAAAATCGAACACCATTTCCGCGTTGGGGCGCGTCGCGGGACCGGGGCTGGCACCGGCAAAGCGCTGCATCTCGGGAAATGTCAGCCGGACCGGCTCGGGGCCTGCGGGGACGTCGGCGCAGGCCGCCAAAACGGCAAAGGCAAGTGCGGCAAGGCGCTTCATGACGGTCTCTGGTATTTGATGAAATTCGTCAGTTGGCCCACACGATCATAAAGCTGGCGTCCCGCGTGATTGTCATCCTGCGTCAGCCAGTAAACCGCTGGGGCGCCAGCCGTGTCTGCCGCTTCATAGACCGCCTCGATCAGTTTGCGCCCGACGCCAGTGCCGCGCACTGCGGGATCGGCATAGAGATCTTGCAGGTAGCAGACGTTCTCAATCCGCCAGCAGTGGCGGTGGAAAAGATAGTGGACCAAGCCCACGACCGCACCGTCCTGTTCGGCCACCAGACCGTGGAAATCCTGCGGATCATCGCCCAGCAGCCGTGCAAAGGTGCTGTCATAGACAGCCTCGGGCACGCTGGTCTTGTAGAATTCCAGATAGCCGGTCCAGAGCCTGCGCCATGCAGGTTCATCAGTAGCGCGCAAGGGGCGGATGATAGGCTGATTGCTTTGCGACATATGGGGGCTTCTTCTGTCCTGCTCGCCTCCAAACATACCCGTGTTTGGGCAAGGGACCAGCCAAATCGACCTCTGCCGGTTCACATCCGCGGGATCGTGCGGGGCTGGCGATTGACATAGCGCAATCGTAGGCCGTGGTTCCCCTGTAAAGAACTGACAGATCAGAGCGAGGGGAGCCATGACCAAGAAAGATAGCCACGAAAAAACCCACGAGAAAACCATTGTGATCGAAGTCCCCGAGGCGGTGGGTGTCTTCGATAATCCCGCCGACCTGCAAGCGGCGCTCTATGACCTGCGGATGTCAGGGTTCCGGCGTGATGACCTGAGCCTGCTGGGGGGCAGTGAGGCGCTGGAGGAAAAGCTGGGTTCGGCGTATTGGCACGCCAAAGATCTGGAAGACGATCCTCATGCGCCACGCGCCAATTTTGTCTCGGAAGAGGCGATTGGCGAATTCGAAGGGGCTGTTGCAGGCGGCTTCTTTTTTCTGGGGTCTGCAATCGCGATGACGGCCATGCTGACCCCGGCGAGCACGCTTGCGGCATCTATCGCGGCTGTGGCGATCGGCGGCACACCGGGGGCCATTATCGGTACCCTTCTGGCCCGCCGGATCGGCAAACACCACAAGGATTATTATCAGCGCCAGATTGAAAACGGCGGCATCCTGCTCTGGGTCCGGACCAGCGATCAAGCCAAGCAGGAACTGGCCAAGAAAATCCTCAAGGGTCATTCGGGCAAGGACGTGCATGTGCACGACTGGAGCAAGTGATCCCGCCTAGCGCTGCCCGCGTGCCATAAAAGCCAGCCGCTCGAACAGATGAACATCCTGTTCGTTCTTCAAGAGCGCGCCGTGCAGTTTGGGCAGCGCGCTGGCCCCGTCACGCTTGAGGTCTTCTGCGGTCAGGTCTTCGGCCAGAAGCAGCTTGAGCCAGTCCAGAACTTCTGAGGTCGACGGCTTTTTCTTCAGTCCGGCCGTTTCGCGCAGCTCGTAAAACTGGGTCAGCGCGGCGGTCAGCAATTGATCCTTGATTCCGGGGTGATGGACCTCGACGATCTGGCGCATGGTGTCGATGTCGGGAAAGCGGATGTAGTGGAAAAAGCAGCGGCGCAAAAAGGCATCGGGCAGTTCTTTTTCGTTGTTCGAGGTGATGATCACGACAGGACGGTGCAGCGCCTTTACGGTCTCGCCGGTTTCATAGACGTGGAACTCCATCCGGTCCAACTCTTGCAGCAGGTCATTGGGGAATTCGATGTCCGCCTTGTCGATTTCGTCGATCAAAAGCACGACCTTGCCCGTCGCCCCGAAAGCCTGCCATAGCTTGCCCTTCTTGATGTAGTTTGCCACGTCATGCACACGCGCATCGCCCAACTGGCTGTCGCGCAGGCGGCTGACGGCGTCATACTCGTAAAGACCCTGCTGTGCCTTGGTGGTTGACTTGATGTGCCACTCGATCATTGGCAAACCGAGGGCCGCGCTGACCTGCCGCGCAAGTTCTGTCTTGCCGGTGCCGGGTTCGCCCTTGACCAGCAGCGGCCGTTCAAGGGTCACAGCGGCATTCACAGCCATCGTCAGGTCGTCTGTGGCGACATAGGTGTCAGTGCCGGTGAATTGCATGGTGTCTTACCCTTTCGATTTCAGGGGCAACCTAGCAGGTCATTTGGGATCATCAACACCTTGCGAGCATAGCAAAAAGGGGGGGTGACAGCCTTGACCGAACGGAGTAAACCCGCGTCAAAATCGGGGTGAGAGCAGCGCAGACACCGTGATTGCGCTGCCTGAGTGAAAGGGAAGAAAATGAAGGCCGAAGTGTTTCTTGCAGACGACTATCGCCCAGCTGACGATGAGCCATTCATGAACGAAAAGCAGACCGAGTATTTCCGCCGGAAACTGCTGAACTGGAAAGCCGAACTTCTGGAAGACAGCCGCGACACCGTCGCTGGTATGAAAGACCAGACCCGCAACATTCCCGATGTTGCCGACAGAGCCTCTGAAGAAACCGACCGGTCGCTGGAACTGCGCACCCGCGATCGCCAGCGCAAGCTGGTCACCAAGATTGACGCCGCCCTGCGCCGGATTGACGAAGGCGAATACGGTTATTGCGAAATGACCGGAGAGCCGATTTCGCTCAAGCGTCTGGATGCCCGCCCCATCGCGACCATGAGCCTTGAAGCGCAAGAGCGTCATGAGCGTCGCGAAAAGGTGCATCGGGACGACTAGGGTGAACCAGAACCAAAGCCGTGATATTGCCGTAATCGGCGGCGGCGTTGGTGGTTTGACTGCCGCGCTGGCTTTTGCACGGCGTGGCGCGCATGTCACCGTCTATGAGCAAGCACCCGCGCTGACAGAAGTTGGCGCAGGCTTACAGATAACACCCAACGGTGCGCGCGCCCTGAATGCGCTGGGCATCGACAAAGCCTTGGCGGCAACAGGTGTCACGGCGCAGGCCGTGGTCCCGATGGACGCAATGGCCAGCAGCGAGATTACACGCTTTGACATCTCGTCTCATACTCCGGCTTACCGCTTTTATCACCGCGCAGCGCTGATCGATATCTTGGCGCGCGGATGCGAAGCCGCAGGCGTGACGGTCAGGCTGGATACGCGGATAACAGCATTGAACCCCGACGGCAGCTTTGCGGTGGACGGCACTGCGGTGCGCCCCGCGCTGACTATCGGGGCCGACGGGATACACTCGGTCCTGCGCGGGGTTATCAACGCACCGACAGATCCCTTCTTTACCGGACAGGTCGCTTGGCGCGCGATGATCAAGACCGACAAGCTTGATCCGGTGGCGCGCATCTGGATGGCACCTGGGCGGCATATGGTGACCTATCCGCTCACAAACGGGCGGCTCAATATCGTTGCCGTGCAGCAGCGCAGCCAATGGGCCGAAGAAGGCTGGCATCATGCCGATGATCCCGGCAATCTGCGCATGGCCTTTGCCGATTGCGGCTGGGAGGTCAAAAGCATTTTGGGCGAGGTCGAACAGGCCAATCTCTGGGGGCTGTTCCGGCATCCGGTGGCAGACAGGTGGTATGCTGGGTCCGTGGCGCTTGTGGGCGACGCCGCACATCCGACGCTGCCGTTTCTGGCGCAAGGGGCCAATCTGGCGATTGAAGACGCCTATGTGCTGGCGCGCTGCTGCGATGAAGAGCCCACGCTTGAGGCCGGGCTGCGGAGCTATCAGGTCAAGCGCCGCGCGCGCGTGGTCAAAGCTATCGCAGCAGCCAACAAAAATGCGCGGAACTATCACCTTGGCGGCCCGCAGCGTAGCATCGCCCACGCTGGCCTGAAATCGCTGGGCAAGGTCGCGCCGGGTGCGTTCATGGGGCGATTGGGCTGGCTTTACGATCACGACGTCACAGTGTGATCGGGCGCAAGGGCCGGCACGCGGCCTGCGCGTGCAATGCGGGCTCAGATCGTTTTTCTGGAACACCTGTCGTCTTTTGCAATCGAAAGCCAAGAACACGCTGCCATTATTTGTTCCAAGAATTGCCTTAATTCCCCTTTAAGCGATGAATTAAGGCAAAAAGAAGGAGCGCCCCATGGCATTTTCGATCAAGAAACAAATCGCAACTCTGGCGGTGAGTGCGTTGGCCCTCGCGCCTGTCGCCACCGGAGTGACGCTTCTGACAGCAGAGCCAGCCTTCGCAAAACCCAATGGAAACGGTGGCGGTGGCCGCGAGAATTCACGGCGGGATCGCAGTGATCGTGACAATGGAAATCGCGGTGCAAGCCGGTCCGGCAACAACAGGTCAAGCAACAACGGCAATGCGCGTAGCACCCATGCGCAGACGCCGCAAACTGCAACGGTTCAGCCGGTTGCAGCGCCCACGAATGGCAATGCCTACGGCCAAAGCACGGCGGATGAAGACCGGCCGGGACAAGGGGCCATTCGCAGCGAACTCAAAGGCATGAATGCAATCCACTCCTTCAAGGACGGGGCATTTCCCAATGCCGCATCAGGCAGCCAAGTGGGCCGCCTCGCAACGTATTTCGAGAGTGCCGGCATAACGTCGGTCGCCTTTGAAGATTATGCGGCCGCACGTGGAGCCGTCGAAGAATTTAACACTGCCAATCCGGAGTTTGTGCCGGATCTGGCAGGCGCTCAAACAGGGCTTCAGGACGCTCTCATGGCATTTGACGCGAAATACTCTCCCGAGGGGGAGAGCCTCGAAATCGACAGTCTCGAAGATGCCTATACCTATGTCGACGCCGCATATGGTACTCCAGATGATGCCGATGACCCAATCGACACCCCAGAAGAGCTTCAGGCAGTGATTGACACCCTGGATCCAGCCGATGCAAGCGATGCCGAGCAGATTGCTGCCCTTCAGACGCTCAAATCAGAGCTTGAAACCCTTGAGGGCTTGGATCAGGAACTGACACGTCAAGAAGACTATGCTGTGCTGGCAGAGACTCTGACTGTCGAACAGTGCGGCTATCAAAGCGCGCTCGACCAAGAGGGTCTTGCCTTCGTTGAAGCCTCAAATGGACGGGAACCCAGTGAGTTTTCCGACGCCACGATCACATATCTGCGCGATACACTTGGGCTTGGTGAAGCTTACACCTATCCGGAGAGCCCGGCGGACTGCTCTGCTACATGATGTCTGTCCGCTCGGATCGGAGGATCTGACAGAGGAATTGGTCACAGCATCCGCGGCAGAAATGCCGCGGATGTCCTCGTTTGAGGGATGGCGTGTTGCCGGTGACGCATCAACGCGGCGATCCGGCCCGCAAACGCAGCGAAGCACGCCAGTCAATCGGTGTCTGGACTGCGACGTCTACCAGTTCCGGCTCGCCTGATCTGTGACACGTTCCAGCACGGTATGGCTGCGCCAGTCGACACGGTAGATCTCATCCTCGATCCGCATGTAAACCCATCCGTCGCTGACGGTGGGCAGGCCATAGTAACGGGCGTTCATGATCATCGAATATTTGCCGCGCTCCAGCACATCACCGACGGCGACGGGGCCGGGGGCAGGGGTCAGCGGCTGGGGCATGGCGACACAATTTGTTCCGGGCACCGCAATACGGCACTGCGCATGGCCCAAGGCGGGCAGGCAGAACGCAACGATCGCAATGCTTATGGTCTTGGTCAACATGTGGCATCATTCCCAACGCAACGTAGGACAGCCTAGCCGATTCCGCCCTCAGGCAGCAAGCTCGACCCAGACAGGGACGTGATCGGATGGCTTGTCGCGGCCCCGCACGTCGCTTTCGATCCAGCAATTGTCCAGCAGATCGGCACATTGCGGGGTCAGCAGAAAGTGGTCGATCCGGATGCCATTGTTCTTTTCCCAAGCGCCTGCCTGATAGTCCCAGAAGGAATAGTGCCCCGGACCGGCGTCACATGCGCGAAAGGCTTCGGTAAAGCCGAGGTTCAGGATGCGGCGAAATGCTTCACGGCTTTCCAGTAGGAATAGCGCGTCGTCGCGCCAAGCATCGGGACGCGCGGCATCTTCGGCTTGCGGAATAATGTTGTAATCTCCGCAGAGTAGCGCCACTTCTTCATGTGCAATCAGCTCTTGCGCACGGGTGCGCAGACGGTTCATCCAGCGCAATTTATAGTCGTATTTCGGCCCCGGCGCCGGATTGCCGTTGGGCAGGTAAAGCCCGCAGATGCGCACTGCTTTTTCGCCGACGACCGTTGCTTCGATATAGCGGGCCTCTTCGTCATCCGCGCCTTCACGTCCTGCGCCTTCTGCACCGGGCAGGCCGCGGGTGACATCCTCTAGCGGCAGCTTTGACAGGATCGCAACACCGTTGAAGCCTTTCTGCCCGTGCGTTTCGACATTATAGCCCTTGTCCTCGAAAATCTCGCGGGGGAAATTCTCATCGACGGACTTGATCTCTTGCAGGACGGCGACATCCGGTTGCGCTTGATCCAGCCAGTCGGTCAGCGCGCCCATGCGGGCTTTGATGCCGTTGATATTGAATGTCGCGATTTTCATATGGCGCCCCCTTGCTTACCATCGGTTTTGACCCAAGGGCGGGCAGGGCGCAAGGCGCTTACATCGAGAAGGACGTGCCACAGCCGCAAGATGACGTGGCATTGGGGTTGTTGATGACGAAACGCGCGCCGATGAGTTCCTCGCTGAAGTCGATTGTCGCATCAGCCAGAAACGGCAGCGACACGCTGTCGATCACCACCGTTTCGCCCTGTTCAGACAGGATCAGATCATCGTCTTTGGGTTCATCAAGGTCGATTTCATACTGAAAGCCCGAACAACCGCCACCTTCGACCGCCACCCGCAAGGCCTTGCCTTGGGCGGATGCGCCAATCTCGGCCAGCCGCTCGAACGCGCGGGAGGTGACTTTGGGAGGAACGGTGAACATGACGGGCCCTATCGGTTCGGTTTCATGTGTAATATAGGGGGGACAGGCAAACGCGACAAGACAGGCAAATCAGATGGCAGCGCCCTATGCGACCGATCCCGCCAATGCGCGGGGCCGGCTTTACCCCGAGGAAGAAAGCACCTTCCGTTCGCCCTTTCAGCGTGACCGTGACCGGATTATCCATTCGTCAGCCTTTCGTCGGCTCAAGCATAAAACACAGGTCTTCATCGAGCATGAAGGCGATTATTTCCGCACCCGTCTGACCCATTCCATCGAGGTCGCGCAGGTGGCCCGCACCGTGGCGGCGGCGCTTGATCTGAACGTGGAACTGACCGAGGGGGTCGCGCTGGCGCATGATCTGGGCCACACGCCCTTTGGCCATACCGGAGAAGAGGCGCTGGATGCGCTGATGCAGCCCTATGGCGGGTTTGATCACAACGCGCAGGCGCTGCATATCGTGACCTCTCTGGAGCGGCATTATGCCGAATGGGACGGGCTGAACCTGACTTGGGAAACGCTGGAGGGGATCGCCAAACACAATGGCCCAGTGACCGGGGATATCCCCTATGCGCTGGCAGCCTATAACGCGCGCCACGATCTGGAATTGCACACCCACGCCAGCGCCGAAGCACA
>CAZTKF010000050.1:18104-20138 GCA_964614205.1 uncultured Loktanella sp.
GGCAGCCGCACTTGCCGATGACATCGCATATAACAATCACGATCTGCATGACGGGCTGCGCGCCGAGCTGTTCAGCACCGATGAGCTGGCCGAACTGCCGATCTTGCACGACTGTTTTGCGCGGGTCGATGCGAAATATCCGGGGCTGAACTATTACCGCCGCCGGCACGAGGCGCTGCGCCGTTTCTTTGGTGTGCTGGTGGAGGATGTGATCACCGTCAGTCGCCGCAACCTGACGGAACTGGCCCCGGCAACCGTGCATGATATCCGTCACGCGGGACGTATGATGGTGCAGTTTTCACCGGCGCTTTGGCAAGACCTGAAGGTGATCCGCGCCTTTTTGTTCACGCGGATGTACCGCGCACCAGCGGTGGTCGAGATGCGGGTTGTGGTCACACAAATGATCAACGACCTGTTTCCCTTTTTTCTGGAAAATACGGATGAATTGCCCAAGCAATGGCGCAAGGATGTGGCCGATGCGCCGGACCAGACGGCGCTTGCGCGGATCGTGGCAGATTACATTGCCGGGATGACCGACCGCTTTGCCATTCAGGAACACAAACGCCTGATCGGGGGCGAGGATATTCCACCAAGTGTGATTGGCGGGAACTGAGGGGCGCTCATCCGAGAAAGGATGTGCAAGCAGGCTTTTGCCAAAAGTCTGCTTGCCCTGCGCCCTTGGGGTGGTAAACCCCAGTCAAACAAAGCTCTTGGAAGACACATGAACCTTTTTGCCGATATTCGCACCCTTGTGCTGACCTGTCTTGACCAACTGGTTGCCGAAGGCACGCTGCCCGAGGGCCTTGACACTGCTGCTGTCTCGGTCGAGCCGCCCCGCGATGCAGCGCACGGGGATATGGCAACGAATGCGGCAATGGTTCTGGCCAAGCCAGCCAAAATGAACCCGCGTGTCATTGCCGCAGCACTGGCAACCAAGCTGCAGGCCGATCCCCAGATCGCCGTGGCCGAAGTCGCCGGACCGGGCTTTCTGAATATGCGGTTGGTGCCTGAAGTCTGGCAGGGCGTGGTCAAAGCGGCGCTGTCCGACCCCGGCTATGGGCAGTCATCGCTGGGGCAGGGCGAAAAGGTCATGGTCGAATATGTCTCGGCCAACCCGACCGGACCTTTGCACGTGGGCCACACGCGGGGGGCCGTATTCGGCGATGCGCTGGCGCGGCTGCTGGATTACGCAGGCTATGACGTCACCAAGGAATACTACATCAACGACGGCGGTGCGCAGGTCGATGTGCTCGCGCGGTCGGTCTATCTGCGCTATCTCGAAGCACACGGGCAAGAGGTCGCGTTCGAGGATGGCACCTATCCGGGCGATTACCTGATCCCTGTGGGGCAGGCGCTGAAGGACAAGGTTGGTGATGCCTATGTCGGCAAGCCCGAAGAAGTCTGGCTGGAAGATATCCGCGAATTCGCAACCGAGGCGATGATGGATTTGATCCGCGAGGATCTGGCCCAGCTTGGCGTCACCATGGACAGCTTCTTTAGCGAAAAATCGCTTTATGGCACGGGCCTGATCGAAAAGGCGATTGCGGAACTGGACGCCAAAGGCCTGATCTATCGGGGTGTGCTTGAACCGCCAAAGGGCAAGATGCCCGAAGATTGGGAGCCGCGCGAGCAGACCCTGTTCCGCTCGACTGCCCATGGTGACGACGTGGACCGGCCCGTGCAGAAATCGGATGGGTCATGGACCTATTTCGCACCCGATATCGCCTATCACTATGACAAGGTGCAGCGCGGCTTTGACCAGCTGATTGACGTCTTTGGGGCCGACCACGGCGGCTATGTCAAACGGATGAAGGCGGCGGTCTCTGCGTTGTCGGACGGTAAGGTGCCGCTGGATGTGAAGCTGACGCAACTGGTCAAGCTTTATAAAAACGGTGAGCCTTTCAAGATGTCCAAACGGGCAGGGACTTTTGTCACCCTGCGTGATGTGGTCGACCAAGTCGGCCCCAATGTCACCCGCTTCCATATGCTGACGCGCAAGAACGATGCACCGCTGGATTTCGATTTCGACAAGGT
>CAZTKF010000051.1:0-19827 GCA_964614205.1 uncultured Loktanella sp.
CACGAAACCAAAACGCGATGACTTAGCAAAGGAGCACGCAAATGACCGTATTGAACACAGTTCGCACCGCCGTCCAGAAACGCGTGGCCTACAGCCGCCTCAAGCACGAGCTTGAGTCCATGCCCGTCGAGACAGCAATCGACCTTGGCATGTTCCGCGAGGACGCAGGCAAGATCGCAGCCAAGGCGATTTACGGCTAACAGACTGGCCATACAAAGAAACAGCCGCGCCTCCGGGGGCGGCTTTGCTATTTCCGGATGTCAGCCAGAAAGGCATTGATACGGTCCTGATAGCCCGGCTGCCCCGGAAGATTGTTATGCGTCGCACCCGCGACAGCGTGAAAGGTGACCGGCACCCCTGCGTCCCTGATCAAGGCTGCAAGACGCTCACCTTGGCTGATAGGGATCAGTTGGTCGGCTGTTCCATGCTGGATCAGCACGGGCGCCGACAGCGCCGGTACATCATCTGCGGACCGCCATTTCTGCACCCCAGGCAAGTAACAGGCTGGCAGGTACGCCCCTTGCGTCATCAATGCACAGAGCGTGCTGAAGGGTGCGTCCAACAAGACGGCTTCAACCTTGCGCGCCGCCGCAACATGAATCGCCAATCCTGTACCCAGCGAGAAGCCATGGACAACAATCGGCCCATCATGCTGTGCCGCCAGCCAGTCGTAGGCTGCCAAAGCATCTGCCTTCAGCCCTGCCTCTGATGGTTTACCCGGAATACCTCCGCCGCCACGGTATTCCATCGCAGCCACAGTCCGCCCCGCAGCCTGATGGGCATCAAGCGAAAAAGTGAAATAGGCCAGCGCCCCGCCATTGCCCATGAAGAACAGCACCGCCAGATCATCATCACCCTCCGCGACGGCCATCGCGACATTGCGCTGCGACACGGTTTCCTGACGAAACACAGGGTTATCAAAGGTATCCGGCCCGAAGGGATAAATGATACGCGGATGCGCCGCGATCATGACAGCGGCATAAAGCAGATAGCTCCCAACCAGCATCCAGAGCCAGTTCAACCGCCAAACCGCTGCTTCAACGCAGTATTGACAGCAGGGGTGACAAATTTCGACACATCGCCACCCAGCCGCGCGATCTCTTTCACCAGCTTCGAGGCAATGGCCTGGTGCTGGGCTTCGGCCATCAGAAATACGGTCTCGATCGTATTGTCCAAAGCGCGGTTCATGCCAACCATCTGGTATTCATACTCAAAATCGGCAACAGCGCGCAGGCCGCGTATAATGACGGACGCGCCGACATCGTGGGCGCAATCAATCAGAAGGTTCTCGAACGGGTGCGCTTCGATCACGCAGCCTGTGGCCTTTGCCATGTGAGAGACTTCTGCCTCGATCATGGCCACGCGTTCTTCCAGCGTGAAAAGCGGCCCTTTGTCGCGGTTGATCGCAACCCCGATCACAAGCCGGTCGACCAGTGAACAGGCGCGCTGGATGATATCAAGATGCCCGTGCGTGACCGGATCAAATGTCCCGGGATAAAGTCCGACGCGCATGGCAAACCTCGTTGAGTCCTAAGTCGCGGCCAAGCAACAGTATTCCGCGCAGGAATGCAAGAAAGGCTTAGTGCCCCATGATCATCCCTTCGAGGGATTCCTTTTCCATCGAAAGCTGCGCAAGGCGCCCTTTCACGGCGTCACCGATCGAAATCAGACCGACCATTTTGCCATCTGCCATAACGGGCAGGTGCCGGAACCGCCCGTCTGTCATCATTTCCAAAACTTCCAATGCGGTGTTTGAGGGGCTGCAGGTGGTCAGTTTGGCGGTCATCAGGGCGCTGACCGGATCATTCATGCAGGCCGTTCCACGCTTGCCCAACTCACGCACAATGTCCCTTTCGGAAAGGATGCCATCAAGAGTTTCCCCATCCGAAGACACGACAACTGTACCAATCCGGTGCTTTGACAAGAGTTTGGTAGCTTCGGCTACAGTCGATGACGGGGTCACAGAAATCACGCCGACATCAGCCTTTGACTTCAACATTTGGGATACAAGCATATACGTTTTCCTTGATGATGCTCCGGGACCTCAGCGTGTCAAATGGGGGGCTGTGCTGTCAAGCGTGCCGTGCGTTCCAGTCGCTGCACTTCGTCCTGCATGCCTTGGCGCAGTGCAGCGGCAAAGCGCGCCAAACGGTCCGAGCGCCGGTCCGATGTATGGCGCACAAGATAAAAGGACCGCGTCAATGCAACGTCATCTGCCAGAACCATGCGCAACTCGGGGGCAAACGGCAGCGCAAAGTCGTGGACAATGCCCACACCGGACTGTCGGATCATCTGCAATTGTACCGCAACCGAGTTTGACGCCATCTGCACCCGTGCCGCGTCAATTTCGCCCAGATAGTCTAGTTCTTTGTCGAAAATCATATCGGGGATGTAACCCACGATCTGCCGCTCTCTGAGGTCATCGAGGCTGTGCAAAGGTGGGGCATCGGCCCGCGTTGCAAGGTGCAACTGATAGTCGGTAATCTTTTGCACTGTCAGCCGCCCTGCGGCAGGCGGGCTGACGGTGATTGCCATATCCGCCTCGCGCCGTGACAGGTTCACAACACGCGGCAAGGCAAGGACTTGCACCTCCAGTTGCGGATTCTTTTGCTGAATGGCGGCGCAGACCTGCGGCAAAAGGAAATTGGCAGCACCATCAGGCGCACCGATCCTGATCTGTCCTGTCAGTGCAGCGGTATCCCCCTGCCCTTCATCGCGCGCCCGCGCCAGATGCACTTCGGCCTCTGCCGCTCGCGCTTTCATGCGTTCCCCCAGATCCGTCAGCGCGTAACCCTGTGGCGATTTGACAAAAAGCGCCGCCCCCACGCTCCGTTCCAGCCGCGCAATGCGTCGGCCCAGCGTTGACGGGTCCATCTTGAGCAAGGGGGCTGCACCCGAAAGCCCCTCGGCCCGCGCCACCGCAAGAAACACCCGCATATCGTCCCAGTTTTCCATCGCACCCATGCATTTTTGCAAAATGATTTTGGAATATTGGTTCTTTTACGCTGAAAAATGCAAGGATATAGTCTGACCAAACCACATTTTGCGGAGGACCCCATGCAAGAGTTGACCCACTACATCAACGGCGAACACGTCAAAGGCACGTCCGGCCGTTTTGCCGATGTCTACAACCCCGCCACCGGCGAAGTGCAGGCGAAAGTGCCGCTCGCAAACGCCGCCGAAATGGCCAAAGCCGTTGAAATCGCGGCGAAAGCCCAACCCGCATGGGCCGCCGTGAACCCGCAGCGCCGTGCCCGTGTCATGATGGCTTTCGTGGGCCTTCTGAACCGCGATATGGACAAGCTGGCCGAGGCACTGAGCCGCGAACACGGTAAAACGCTGCCAGACGCCAAGGGCGATGTGATCCGCGGCCTTGAGGTGGTCGAATACTGCATTGGTGCGCCGCAGTTGCTGAAAGGCGAATTCACCGACAGCGCAGGTCCCGGCATCGACATGTATTCCATGAAACAGGCACTTGGTGTCACCGCAGGCATTACGCCCTTCAACTTCCCCGCCATGATCCCGATGTGGATGTTCGCCCCCGCTATCGTCTGCGGCAACGCCTTTATCCTCAAACCGTCCGAGCGTGATCCATCCGTGCCGCTGATGCTGGCCGAACTGATGGAAGAAGCGGGCCTGCCCAAAGGCATCCTGCAGGTCGTCAACGGTGATAAGGAAGCTGTCGACGCGATCCTTTACGATGACACGATCCAGTCGGTCGGTTTCGTGGGCTCCACCCCGATTGCCGAATATATCTACGGGACAGGCTGTGCGCAGGGCAAACGCGTCCAATGCTTTGGCGGTGCGAAAAACCACATGATCATCATGCCAGACGCCGACATGGACCAGGCCGCCGATGCGCTGGTCGGCGCAGGCTACGGTGCGGCTGGTGAACGCTGCATGGCGATTTCGGTTGCTGTGGCCGTGGGTGATGAGACCGCTGACCGTCTGCTGGAAAAGCTCGTGCCCAAGATCGAGGCTCTGAAGGTCGGCCCCTATACGGCTGGCAATGACGTGGACTATGGCCCCGTTGTCACCGCCGCCGCCAAAGCCAACATCGGCCGCCTTGTGCAGTCGGGTATCGACCAAGGCGCGAAACTGGTCGTCGACGGGCGTAACTTCAACCTGCAGGGCTATGAAGACGGTTTCTTTGTCGGCCCGCACCTGTTCGATCACGTCACCAAGGACATGGACATCTACAAGACCGAAATCTTCGGCCCCGTCCTGTCCACCATCCGCGCCAAAACCTATGAAGAGGCCATCGGCCTGGCCATGGACCACGAATACGGGAACGGCACCGCGATCTTCACCCGCGACGGTGACACCGCCCGCGATTTCGCCAACCGCATCAACATCGGCATGGTCGGTGTGAACGTACCGATCCCCGTGCCGCTGGCCTATCACACCTTCGGCGGCTGGAAGAAATCCATGTTCGGCGACCTGAACCAGCACGGACCGGACGCGTTCAAGTTCTACACACGGACCAAGACGATCACATCACGCTGGCCCTCGGGCATCAAAGAAGGCGGCGAGTTCTCGATCCCGCTGATGGAATGATCTGCAAAGGCCCACCCGCAACGGTGGGCCTTTTTGTTTGCAGCGGACGGCTTGCCAAACAATGCTGATCCGCGCAGTATATGAACAAGCGTTCAATTCTTTGACGGGAGGCAAGAATGGATTTCGCTTTGACGGAAGAACAATCCGCCATCTTCGATATGGCGCAAGACTTTGGCGCTGAACATATTGCACCCCATGCACGCAGCTGGGAAAGCGAAGGGACGATCCCGAAAGAGCTTTGGATCAAGCTTGCAGAGCTGGGGTTTGGAGGACTTTACGTCTCTGAAGATCGTGGCGGATCGGGGTTGTCCCGGCTGGACGCGACTCTTGTCTTTGAAGCACTGGCGCAATCCTGCGCGTCGGTGTCTGCCTTCCTGTCGATCCACAATATGTGCGCCCGCATGATTGACGCCTACGGCACTGACGCGCTGAAAGACCGTATCCTGCCCAAAGCGCTGACGATGGAAACGATCCTGTCTTATTGCCTGACGGAACCCGGCTCAGGCTCTGACGCGGCAGCGCTCAAGACCAAGGCTGCCCGCGACAATGCGGGCTATCTGCTGACCGGCACCAAGGCCTTTATCTCGGGCGGTGGCTATTCCGATGCATATGTTGTCATGGCCCGCACCGGCGACGACGGGCCCAAGGGGATCAGCGCAATCGTGGTCGAGGACGGCGCACAGGGCCTGTCCTTTGGCGGGCTGGAAGACAAGATGGGCTGGCGGTCACAACCCACACGACAGGTGCAGATGGACAGTTGCCCTGCCCCCGCTGAAAACCTCTTGGGCGAGGAAGGGATGGGCTTCAAATATGCCATGGCAGGTCTGGACGGCGGCCGCTTGAACATCGCGGCCTGTTCGATCGGTGCGGCACAATCCGCGCTGAACCAGACAGTTGCCTACATGGCCGAGCGCAAGGCATTCGGTAAATCCATCGACCAGTTCCAAGGGCTGCAATTCCGCCTGGCCGACATGGAAATCGCATTGGAATCCGCACGTACCTTCCTGCGGCAGGCCGCATGGAAGCTGGATCAGGCGGCACCTGACGCCACCAAATTCTGCGCCATGGCCAAGAAACTCTGCACTGAAACCGGCAGCGACGTCGCTGATCAATGCCTGCAATTGCACGGCGGCTATGGCTATCTTGCGGACTATGGCATTGAAAAGATCGTGCGCGACCTGCGGGTTCACCAGATTCTTGAAGGGACCAACGAAATCATGCGTCTCATCACAGCCCGCCACATGATCCAATGACCGAAATCATTATTCGCAAGACCGGTTGCGCCGGTCACATCACGCTCAATCGCCCCAAGGCGCTGAATGCGCTGACATGGGATATGTGTCTGGCCATCGAGGAGGCGCTGGACCAGTGGCGCGATGATCCGGATGTCGCGCTGATCCTGATCGACGGCGCGGGGGAACGCGCTTTCTGCTCGGGCGGTGATATCGCCGAAATGTATGCCGCAGGTCAGCGGGCCGATTACGACTATGGTCGGCGGTTCTGGCGCGACGAATACCGGCTGAATGCCAAGATCGCCAATTATGCCAAGCCTATCGTCACATTCCTGCATGGCTTTACCATGGGTGGCGGTGTCGGTGTGGGCTGCCATGCATCCCACCGGATCGTCTGCGAGAACAGCCAGATCGCCATGCCCGAATGCTCCATCGGTCTGGTCCCCGACGTCGGGGGCTCACTACTTCTTGCCAGAGCACCGGGGCATTGTGGCGAATTCCTCGGGCTCAGCGGTGACCGCATGGACGCGGGCGACGCGATCTATGCAGGGTTTGCCGATCACTATATCCCGCAAGACGCATGGGAAGGGTTGAAACAGAGGCTCATCGCAGCGGGCGACTCAACAGCGATCGCGGGCGCACAGCAGGCCGCGCCGGTTGCGCGCCTCGCCGCATGGCAAGCCGAGATTGACGGCTGTTTTGCGGGCGAGACCCTTGGCGACATCTACCGCGCCATGCCGCCCACCCCCGGCCCTGCCGTCACGCATGTGCGCAAAATGATGGACAGGAATGCGCCACTGGCGATGGCGGTCGCAACGCACATCATCCGCGCAGCCCGCAGTGACCCACATATCGAAAGCGCGCTCGACCGCGAATTCCGCTACACCTATCGCTGTGTGGCACAGGGCGACTTTATCGAAGGCATTCGCGCGGCGATCATCGACCGTGACCGCGCGCCCAAGTGGCAACACGACAGTTGGCAAGACGTGACGGCATCGGATGTCGCGTCCATGACCGACGATCTGGGCAAGGATGCGCTGCAATGGAAGGAAAACGCATGAAAATCGGCTTTATCGGACTGGGAAACATGGGCGCACCCATGGCTGCAAATCTGGCCAAGGTGCATGAAGTCACGGGGTTTGACACAGTTGCACGGCCTGAAGGGATTCCCCTTGCCGACAGTGCCGCCGCCGCGGCCAAAGACGCCGATGTGGTCATTACGATGCTGCCGAACGGTGACATCCTGCGCGCCGTTGCAAATGAAATCCACCCCGCGATGAAACCGGGTGCTGTTCATCTGGATTGCTCGACCGTTGATGTCGAAAGCGCACGGTCGGTTGCAGTGCAGGCCAAAGCAGCGGGGCTTCATGCCGTGGACGCGCCTGTTTCGGGCGGCATCGGCGGGGCGACAAACGGCACACTGACATTCATGGCTGGCGGACCGGCCGAAGCCTTTGCGACAGTCCAGCCGCTTTTTGACATTATGGGTCAGAAAGCCGTGCATTGCGGCGATGCAGGCAATGGGCAGGCGGCTAAGATCTGCAACAACATGATCCTTGGCGTGACCATGATTGCCACTTGCGAAGCCTTTGTTCTGGCAGACAAACTGGGGCTCGACCGGCAGGCGATGTTCGATGTGGTCAGCACCTCGTCAGGATATTCGTGGTCAATGAACGCCTATTGCCCTGCCCCAGGCATCGGCCCGCAAAGCCCCGCCGACAACGGCTATCAACCAGGTTTTGCGGCTGAACTGATGCTCAAGGACCTGAACCTGAGCCAGATGGCAGCAGAGGCGGCGGACGCAGACACACCCATGGGAAAGGCCGCACGTGATCTTTATGCGCAATTCGTCCAAAGCGAGGATGGCGCTGGAAAGGATTTCTCTGCCATGCTTCCACGTTTCGAAAAGCGCCATCGCAGCTAGCCCTGATCAGCGGTCCTCTGACAGCGACGTTGCGCGCCACGGGCAGTGCACTGTTGGCGGTTTTCCGCTGACGCGCGACCCGCTCCGGTTTTCAATACCGGGCGACCTTGAACACTAGTCACCAGACGCCAATTTCTTACTTATTCAGTCAGGAAAAGGAGTTTGATATGGAAGACCCCAAGACACCGGCCCTTAACAAGTCATCAGTCGGCAATTGGCTTAGGAATGATGTCACAGTCACAGCGCCCGGCTGGGCCTTTGCCTTGGCAGCCGCGGTATCTATCGTCCTTCTTGGTGTGGCATTGGACTAGGTCATGATGCTTAAAACATTGACCACCGCCCTAGTGCTTTCCGCGCCGACCATTGCACTTGCCGATTTGGCAATTGCAGACCTGCAGCCGGAAACCCAAGTCACCATCAGCGGTATAGTTGATCGCATCGCGGATGAGGACACATTCATGTTGCGCGACACAAGCGGACAGATCGAGGTGTACCTTGGTCCCAACTTGGTGCCTGTGCCGGTCGGGGCAAGTGTCACGGTGACCGGTATTGTGGACGACGGGCCGTATCCTGAAATCTATGCCAGCAGCCTTGAAACAGGTGACGGCCAGATCTTTACGTTCCCCCACAGTTACGACTGATCACTCAGCCGCTACGTTACGGGCCGATAGCATTTCCTTAAGGTATCGGCCTGTATGACTTTCTGTCACCTCCGCCACGGCCTCGGGCGTGCCGGTCGCGACAATCCGGCCTCCGCCGTCGCCGCCCTCGGGGCCAATGTCGATAATGTGGTCTGCCGTCTTGATCACATCAAGATTATGCTCGATGACGATGACAGAGTTCCCCTGATCGACCAATTCATGCAGGACTTCCAATAACTTGCGCACATCTTCGAAGTGTAGGCCTGTCGTCGGTTCATCCAGAATATAAAGCGTACGGCCTGTCGACCGCCGCGCCAGTTCCTTGGACAGTTTGACGCGTTGGGCCTCGCCGCCTGACAGGGTCGTGGCCTGCTGCCCCACTTTGATATAGCCAAGGCCGACACGCATCAGCGCATCCATCTTTTCGCGGATTGACGGGACGGCGGTAAAGAATTGCTGCGCATCCTCGACGGTCATATCCAGCACATCGGCGATGGATTTCCCCTTGAACTTGATCTCGAGCGTTTCGCGATTATAGCGCGCGCCCTTGCACGTTTCGCAGGTCACATACACGTCCGGCAGAAAGTGCATCTCGATCTTTATAACACCGTCGCCCTGACAGGCCTCGCAGCGCCCGCCTTTGACGTTGAAACTGAACCGGCCGGGCTTGTAGCCCCGCGCCTTTGCCTCTGGCATACCAGCGAACCATTCACGGATCGGCGTGAATGCACCGGTATAGGTGGCCGGGTTGGACCGCGGCGTGCGCCCGATGGGGCGCTGGTCGATATCGATAACCTTGTCCAGATGCTCGAACCCCTTGATTGTCTCGCAGGGTCCCGGTGTCTGGCGTGATCCGTTGAGCCGCATCGACGCATTCTTGAACAGGGTTTCGATCGTCAGCGTGGATTTGCCGCCGCCCGACACACCCGTAACACAGACAAACTGCCCCAACGGAAAATCCGCCGTTACATTTTGCAGGTTGTTTCCGGTGGCCTTCACGACGGTCAAATTCTTACCCTTCCCCTTGCGGCGGTTGGCGGGAATAGGGATTTCACGTGTTCCAACCAGATACTGACCAGTGATCGAGGCTGCGTCGGCCATGATATCTTCTGGGGTGCCTTGGGCGACAACCTGTCCACCATGCACACCGGCACCGGGACCGATGTCAAAGACATAATCAGCCTCGCGGATCGCCTCTTCGTCATGTTCGACAACGATCACCGTGTTGCCCTGATCGCGCAGGTTCTTCAGTGTCGTCAGCAAGCGATCATTGTCGCGCTGGTGAAGGCCGATCGACGGCTCATCCAGAACATACAGCACCCCCTGCAGGCCAGACCCGATCTGGCTGGCCAACCTGATCCGCTGGCTCTCCCCGCCTGAAAGCGTCCCGGAGTTGCGTGAAAGTGTCAGGTATTCCAACCCAACATTGTTAAGGAACCCCAGACGTTCGCGGATCTCTTTCAGGATGGCATGGGCAATCTCGTTCTTTTGACGGCTCAGGCTTCCGGGTACCTCCTGACACCAGTCATAGGCTTCTTTGATCGACATCTGCACGACCTGCCCCACATGCATGCCACCGATCTTGACCGCAAGCGCCTCTTCACGCAGGCGGTAGCCGCCGCAGGCGCCGCAATTGCGGTTGTTCTGATAATTCTCGAACTCTTCGCGGATCCAGTTGCTGTCTGTCTCGCGGTAGCGGCGTTCCATATTCGGGATCACACCCTCGAAGGCACGCTGCACCTGATAGACGCGCCCACCTTCATCATAGCGGAACTTGATTTCTTCGGCGCCCGAGCCATAGAGGAAAACCTGTTGTACCTTCGGATCAAGGTCTTTCCAGCGGGCGTTCTTGTTAAATCCGTAGTGCTTTGCAATTGCTTCGATCGTTTGCAGAAAATACGGGGATTTTCCCTTGCGCCACGGTGCCAGCGCGCCGTCAGCGATCTTGAGCGTGACGTCTGGAACAACAAGTTTTTCATCAAAGAACAACTCGACCCCAAGCCCGTCGCAGGACGGACAAGCCCCGAACGGCGCGTTAAAGGAAAACAGGCGCGGTTCGATTTCAGGGATCGTAAAGCCCGAAACAGGGCAGGCAAAGTTCTCTGAAAACGTCAGGCGCTCGGGGTCGCCTTCTTTGGGCGCCGTTTCCAGGATCGCGATCCCATCGGCCAGATCCAGCGCTGTGCGGAAACTGTCGGCCAGCCGTGTCTCCAGCCCTTCGCGCACGACAATACGGTCAACAACCACATCAATGTCATGGCGGAACTTCTTGTCCAGCACCGGCGGTTCGTCCAGTTCATAGAATTCACCATCGACCTTCACCCGCTGGAAGCCCTGCTTGCGCAATTCCAGAAACTCTTTGCGGTATTCGCCCTTGCGGTCGCGGATGATCGGAGCCAGCAGATAACCGCGCGTCCCTTCTTCCAGCGCCATGACACGATCCACCATATCCTGCACTTGCTGGGCCTCGATCGGCAGTCCGGTGGTTGGGCTATAGGGGGTACCGGCGCGGGCAAAGAGCAGGCGCAGGTAATCATAAATCTCGGTGATCGTGCCGACGGTCGAACGCGGGTTCTTTGATGTGGTCTTTTGCTCAATCGAGATCGCGGGCGACAGGCCACTGATGTGATCCACATCAGGCTTTTCCATCATATCAAGAAACTGACGCGCGTAGGCCGACAGCGATTCAACATACCGTCGCTGCCCTTCGGCATAGATCGTATCGAAAGCCAGCGACGACTTGCCCGAGCCCGACAACCCCGTGATCACCACAAGCTGGTCACGCGGAATATCCACGTCGATGTTCTTGAGATTGTGTTCACGTGCGCCGCGCACTTCGATGTTTTTCAGCTCAGCCATACAGACCCCCGGGGCAACTGTCCTACCAGATAGCAGCCCTGCGTGGACCTGCCACCCCAGATTTAGAACATTAAGCGAACATATGCAAAATTATTCCGGCAGCGATCCCCGGCGCCGCGTGATAAAAGCTGACACCTTCCTCCACTCTGCAACAGCAGGCGGACAGGAAAGGCCATTCAGCGAAAACCCTTGAAAACAAGTGGCGATACTCGAATACAGGTCAGCGCAACCCGCCTCCAACTGGCGTTGTGGCGACTGCGGCGCTTTCAATTTCGAAACAATTTTGTCCGAAATAAGGCAGTCTTTGCCATATTCTTGCCATTTTTCAACATTTGGCGCGTTTCGGCGGTTATCGCAACAAAACGATCATAAGAAACGAAAACCCGCGCCAGACTGGCTGGCGCGGGCGCTTGCATGTGCTGCGATCTGGTCACTTACATATGGATCACGCGGTCATAGGCATCCAGCACGCTCTCGTGCATCATTTCCGACAAGGTCGGATGCGGGAAGACGGTATTCATGAGGTCTTCTTCCGTGGTTTCCAACTGGCGACCCACAACATAGCCCTGAATAAGTTCGGTCACTTCCGCGCCAACCATATGCGCGCCAAGCAACTCTCCTGTTTTGGCATCAAACACTGTCTTGATCATGCCCTCAGGCTCGCCCAAGGCAATCGCCTTGCCGTTACCGATAAAGGGGAAGCGGCCAACCTTGACGTCATGGCCCAATTCCTTGGCCTTGGCTTCGGTATAGCCGACTGAGGCCACCTGCGGATGGCAATAGGTACACCCCGCAATGCTCTCGGGCTTTACGGGGTGTGCGTGTTTGCCGCCGATCAGATCCGCCACCATCACACCTTCGTGGCTGGCTTTGTGTGCCAACCATGGCGCACCTGCGATGTCACCGATGGCATAGAGCCCTTCGACACCGGTACGGCAGAATTCATCCGTGATGACATGGGTGCGGTCTATCTTGACGCCCAGTTCTTCCAGACCCAACCCTTCGACGTTGCCAACAATTCCCACCGCCGAAATCACCGTGTCGAATTCCATTTTCTCGGTCTTGCCGCCAGATTCGATATGGGCGGTCACCTTGCCTTTGCCACGGTCCAACTGCTTGACCATGGATTTTTCCATGATCTTCATCCCTTGCTTGACGAACTGCTTTTTGGCAAAGGCGGAAATCTCGGCGTCTTCGACAGGCAGGACACGGTCCATGACCTCGACGACGGTCGTGTCTGCGCCAAGCGTATTATAGAAGCTAGCAAATTCGATTCCGATTGCGCCAGAGCCGATGACCAGCAGTTTCTTCGGCATTTTTTTGGGTTGCAGCGCGTGCTTGTAGGTCCAGACCAGATCGCCGTCGGCTTCCAGACCGGGCAATTCGCGCGCCCGAGCACCCGTGGCCAACACGATATTCCTGGCGGTCAGTTCCTCGGTCCCCTTGTCTGTCTTGACCGCCACCTTGCCCTTGGCAGGCAGTGTTGCCGCCCCCATGAAGACAGTCACCTTGTTCTTCTTCATCAGATGGCCAATGCCGCCTGACAGCTGCCCGGCCACAGCGCGGCTGCGCTTGACGACCGCATCCAGATCGTAATTGACGCCCGTTGCTTTCAGGCCAAATTCCTTGGCGCGGTGCATCAGGTGAAACACTTCCGAGGATCGTAGCATCGCCTTTGTGGGGATACAGCCCCAGTTCAGGCAGATGCCGCCCAGATGCTCGCGCTCGACAATGGCGACCTTCAGCCCGAGCTGCGCGCCGCGGATTGCAGCAACATAGCCGCCCGGCCCGGCACCGATTACGATAAGATCAAAGTTTTGCGCAGCCATTGGTCCGCCCTCCAGTTCCAAATTTAGTTGAACACTAAACTACTTTTGGCGCGACCTCTAGTGACCTTGGGTCATATCAGCTACCCGATTGGTGCAAGCGCGCCCGCTATCCTGCCGCCCGCTGCTGCGTGCGAATTGCCGCACCATATCCGCCAGCATCCAGAAATGCCTGTTCAGCGGGGGTGGTCTTGCGCCCCAAGGCATCATTGCGATATGGAAAACGGCCAAAATCGCGGATGACCGCACGATGGGCACAGGCATGGTCACGGTTCCCTGCCCCGTGTTCCGGCATGCGAGTGTGTATCAACCGCACCGCACGGTCCTGATCACACAAGTTCTCGGCATGCATCAGCGGCAGGTAGAAGAACTGGCGCGCAGGTTCGTCAATCTTGAGATCCCACTTGCGGTCGATCGCCATCTTGGCAGCGGCAAGCGCGATCCCGTCGGTCGCAAAGGCCCGCGCGCTTCCACGGAACATATTACGCGGGAACTGGTCAGTCAGAATAATATAGGCCAAAGTCCCCGATGGATATGTGAGCCAGAGGCTCAGAGAGCCTTCTGATGCCGCCTGCCATGTTGCGCCAAACCTTTCCCGGATCAGCGCGTCGAACGCCGGATCAGATTTATACCAGTCCGCCGGAGAACATTCATCCAGCCAGAACGCCAATACCTCTTCGGGGGCTACCACGACACCACTCCTTGGTCGTTTACTTTTCTGTTACAATTGCAATCAGACAAATCATGCCCTGACAAGCGTTTAGATCGCCGAAATGCTCACTTGATCTTTCGAAGTGACATCTGCGGTTACCCTACGGCAACACATCAGGCCTGTGCAGTTTCCTCTTCAAGCGACGCTTCCTCGATATAGACCTCTTGCGCCAACTCTGCCGCGACGGGGGTCGAAGCCGCTGTCACAGGTGCATATGGGACAGTGACAGTTTCGGCCTCGAAGTCCTCGCGGCTACGCTGTGTTGCACGATAGATACCATAGACCCCGACCGACGCCATCAGGATCGCCGTATAGAGCCAGAACCCGTTGTTGCCGATCACATCCATCATGAAACCCACGATCAGCGGGCCCGCAATGGCCCCGACACCGTTGATGAACAACAGCCCCCCCGAAGCCGACGCCATATCCTCTTTTTCAAGATAGTCGTTGGCATAGGCAATCACGAGCGCATAGAGCGGGTTGGACATTCCACCCACAATCGCGCCGCTGATGACGATCAGGATGAAGTACCCCGGCACTAGGAACGCAATCATCGACCCCGCAGCGCCGAAAAGCGAAACCCAGACGATCAGCCGCCGCCTGTCCATGCGGTCCGATAACCAGCCGATGGGATACTGCAGCACCAGGGCCGCGATGTAGATCGCCGAGATGAAGAAAGAAATCTCGCCCACCGTCAGCCCGACTCGGCTCCCGTAGACTGCAGACATTCCAAACTGGGCGGAAAACACGCCGCCCAGCATGAACATCCCGAAACAGGCCAAGGGCGAGGCCTTGATCAGATCACGCAGCTTCATCGGCTTTGTCGTGTCGAACGCCGGCATCGGACGCACGGACAAAAGCACAGGGGCGAAGGCCAGTGAAACAAGGATCGACGAGATCGCAAACAGGAAATAGCCGGACACATCGCCTTGGCTGACAAGAAATTGCGCAAAGACGATCCCCGCCATCTGCACAATCATATAAAGCGACAGTGCTTTGCCCCGGTTTTCGTTGCTCGATGCGTCGTTCAGCCAGCTTTCGGCGGTGATATAGACCCCGCAAAAACAGAAACCGATGATCACCCGCCCCAATGTCCAGGCCCACGGGTCGACCAGCACCGGATAGGCAATCAGGACAGCCGACACCGCCGAGCCCAGTGCCGCGAAGACCCTTACATGCCCGACCCTGCGGATCAGCTCTGGCGTATAACGCGAACTGAACAGGAAACCGAGGAAATAGGCCGACATCACGATCGACAGCGAGAAAGTGCTGAATCCCTCTGCCTCGCCGCGCAAACCCAGCAGGGTGCCCTGCAGACCGTTCCCCACCATCAGCATGAACATGCCGACAAACAAGGCCCAAGAGCCGGTGAATACCTGGAACATTTTGCGCCCTTTCTGCCCGAGTAAAACCGCCCTATGTCACGATTCTAAGAACGGGTCATCCCACGTTAGCGACCACGTCTGGTTCTTTCACGCCTCATTTGCCGGGCAACAGGAGTGAACTGTCACCATAGGAAAAAAAGCGGTATTTATGCGCAATTGCATGGTCGTAGATTGCGCGGATTGTCTCGACACCCATAAGGGCTGAGACAAGCATCATCAGGGTGGATTTTGGCAGATGGAAATTTGTCATCAACCCATCCGCCATCTGAAAAGCGAACCCCGGCGTGATAAAAATATCCGTGGGTCCGGTCCAGGGCTGCATCACCCCGTCTTGTGCCGCGCTCTCGATCAATCGCAAGGCCGTCGTCCCCACCGGAATCACGCGATGCCCCGCGGCCTTTGTCGCGTTGATCTCTGCTGCTGCCTCGGGCGTGACCTCGCCCCATTCGGCGTGCATCTTGTGGTCGCGCACGTCATCAACCTTCACCGGCAGGAATGTACCCGCCCCCACGTGCAGCGTGACATGGGTGAACTGGACACCGCGTGCAGCCAGCGCCTCTAGAAGCGGGCCATCAAAATGCAAAGACGCCGTCGGCGCAGCCACTGCACCGCTGTTGCGGGCCCAATAGGTTTGGTAATCTTCCTTGTCGGCCTCATCTGCCGGACGTTTGCCTGCGATATAAGGGGGCAAAGGCATCGCCCCGACGGCATTCAGCGCCGCATCAAAATCATCGCCCTGAAGGTTGAAACGCAAATAGCCCTGCCCGTCGCCGCGCCCGACCACTTCGGCGCTGAGTGCTTCGGAAAAGACAATCACCTCGCCATCGCGCACCTTCTTGAGCGGTTTGATCAGGGCTGACCAGCTGCCATCAGCGCGCGGTTCAAGCAAAGTCACATCGATCTTGGCCGCCGTTTCTCCTGCCTCTCCGGCACGGTGCCGTTGGCCGAACAACCGGGCCGGAATCACCTTGGTGTCATTCAGGATCAAGCGATCCCCCGGTTGCAGGATATCAGGCAGTTGATTGACGATCCGATCTTCGATCGCATCACCCTGCGCCAGCAACAAACGGGCTGAAGACCGTGGTCGGGCTGGCCGCGTCGCAATCAGCTCTTCGGGAAGATCAAAGTCAAAGTCGCTCAGTTTCATTGGGAAATATCCGGTGCGGGCCTGCGAAAGATCTCGCGGAACATCCCCGGTGTCAGGGCCGACAGAGGGTTTACGCCCACCTGCGGCGCATCCGATGTGCCGCGAATGGTGTAGTTGAATCCGATCAGCCCCTCACCGCGGCGGGTCAGGAAAGATCCGATGCTGTTGACCAGAAAAAATGGTGACACGACGCCCTGCAGATCAATCTCTTTGCTGGCCAGCGTGTAGAGGCCGTCAACCGAAATGCCAAGCCCCGGGCCAACTGCACTAGCTTCAGAGACGATCACCTGTTGGGGCGTCAGGCGGAAACGGGCATCAACCTCTTCAAAGGATAGACCTTGTCCGTCCAACTGCTGCAACAGACCCACAACGCTGATCGCGTCGAGAAGCGCAGCAATCGCGGGCGCATCCCGCACGCGGATGTCGCGGATACGCAATGTGCCATCAAACGTGCCCGGCCCGACCGCTGGCAAAAGCGTCAGGTCAGCGGTGCCGCCCACCGCATTGCGCATCAGGCCCGACGCCCGCAGAACACCCCCTGCATCATCGCTGCGCAACTGCACCGCCGAGCGCCCGTCACGCGGGGCAACAGTACCCGAGACGGCGGCGGCGCCATTGATCTGCCCCGTAAACTGACCGCGGAACCCTTGCTGGCTCCGGAAATCACCACGGAAACCTGTCAGGGCAATCCCTTCGGTCACTTGCAACCGGTCCAGCGCGATGCTCACCGGCCCGCTGCTGCCCTGCCCTGCACCGAACTGCGCGTTGCGCAGGTCAATCGAGCCGCCCGTAATCTCGACGCCCAAAGGTTGCCCCGGCCCGCGCCCACGTAAGGTAAGTGGCGCATTGAACCAGTTTCCTACGCGCAACTGCGAAAAGCGTGCGGCCTCCAACTGACCGTTGGTATTCAGATCGATGCGCCCCGCAGCCTGAAGCCCCCCACCACCGATTTCCAGCGATTCGATCGATGGCACATCACCCAGACTGCCCGTGACCAGAAGATTTCCTGCCGTACCCGCCGCCTTAGACCAGCCCACGGCCGGAATACCGACAGTCAATCCCAACAAATCAGAGCTCAGACGAAAGGCCGGTGGCACATCTTTTTGAAATTCCACCGCAAGCTGGCCTGTTCCGTTGCCACCAATCGTTCCCGGCGGCAGGGCGATATTGAATTCATCCAGAAAGGCCTGAGACAAGGCCACATCGGCCGCAACACGGCTCCCGGGGCGGTCGGGATCACCGAACCTCTGATCCCATGCGCCCACGGCGGCAACCTGCCCGACCCGCACCGGCCCTGCGATGTTCACGCCCTGTCTGCTGGCGGTCACTTGCAGGCGCGGGGCCGCAAGACTGCGGCCTTTCAGCAGGGTGTCGCTCCTGACGTTGCGCAGTTGCGAAGTCATTGCGACCACAACACTCGCCGGATCAGGGCGCGGCTCGAGAGGCCAGGCGATCTGGCCTTCGGTCAGGGCACGCCCATCCGCGATTGTGACCGGCAGGTTCGCCTTGTCCATGAATTCGAACGGCTTCTGGTTCAGAACCGAAAGAGCCGCCGTCAGAGAGCTGTCGATCCGCAGGTTCAGGATCGCAGGCGACGGTTTGAGACGCATATCGACAATCGTAAAGTCCGATCCGGCCAATTGCATCGGCCCGCCCTGCGGTGCCTGCACGATCCCGTCCTCCAGGCTCACGACAAAGCTGTTGTGTTCAATGCTTGCCACACCACGCGCCTGCGTTATCGGGGGGATGTGGCGCAAGAACTTGATCGTCGTCTCATCGAACGCGAACCCCAGCGCAAATTGGGTCGGGCGTTCTGGCGATATGCGAACGCCGGCTGTCATATCCAACAAGCGGCCGTCGGTCAGGTTATTGGCAAACCAGCGCCGCGAGCGCGGCTTCATCGACAAGGGCCAGAACGCGACAAACCGCTCGGGCGCCACACTGTCAATATGCATGTCAAGCGCCACGTCCCACCCCGCATCTGTTGCCGCGAGCGCACCATCTGCATTGAGCCGCGAATCCCCGTCAATCATGACGGCCTGTCCGATCTCGACCGAGAACGGATCGAACCGCAGCCGCAAGTCGACAGCAGCCTGAGGAATGTGCGGAGGCGCATCAAAGAAACCTGGCGGGTTCAGCGCCACATCACTGAACTGGAACTGCGCCAAGAGCGCACGCGGCAGACCGTCCTGAAACTCGCGCAAATAGGCATCGCCCTCGGCGCGCAAGCGGCCCCATTCCGTAACAAGGCTCAACTCGTTGAAGCGGATACTGTCGCGTACGGGGTTATAGGTGAAATAGGCCTTTGCGTCTTCGAATGCGATGGCTTGGGTCGCGGGGTTCGGTTGCAGCACGCCCTGCCCGATTTCAAGCGTCGCATTCAGCGGCCCCAAGGCGCCATCCTCGTCCAACTGCGTACGCAAGGCAGCCGTGATCGGCGCATCGACGCCCTGCAGCCAACTGAGCGCGGGCGATTGCGCTGCAATATCGGCAGCAGGCGCATTATCAAGGTTGATAGCCACCTCGGCGGCCCGACTACCGCGCTGGCTGGTGTAGTTCAGGCTGACTTGCGTCACATCGGCACCACCCGACAAAAGCGAGAAATTGCCGCGAATGGCTGTTTCACCACCGCGCAAGTCAAGCGACACAATACCCCCATCCACAATCCAGCTGCGTCGTGCGCGGGCATCGTCGAAATTCACGATCAACCCGTCCGCGCGGACAGTTTCCAGCGCCTCCAGCGCAGGACGTTCGAAAACCCGGTCAAACTGCTCAAGCAGTTCCGGCAGCGACCGCGCCTGCCCCAGATCACTGCCGCCGCTTGTAAGCGCAAAAGACACCGTCCCGTCGCGTGCGCGACGCAAATTGATCTGTGCCCCGATCAGACGCACATCCTGCATCAGAACCTCTTGCTGCAGAATCAGGCCCCGAGGCGACATCATGCCCTCGACAATCGGGACACGGGTCAGCGTCAGCCCGCCCTCATCCACCAGACGTGTGTCAACAAGGCGTACCGTGGGGTGCAGATCACGGCCGATGCGCACGGTAATCGCCCCGAACTCCAGCGTCGTGCCCTCCAGCACTTCCTCGGCGCGTTCCTCGATCCGCTCGGTGATCCAGCTGGGTGCCGTGATATCGCGGTCAATGATCATCACCGCTGCAGCCGCAAGAAAAACCAAAGGCATCAGGCAAACGACAAAGACGGCGCGCAGCCAGAAAACCCAAGGGCGCATCCCTCTTGGTTTTTGGGGTTTGTCTGCGGTGGTTTCAGTCTCTTCGGTCATTGTTGCCTATTCATCAGTGCATCCGCACGACAGGTCTTTATCTTTGCCTGCCACGGACTAAAACAAAACCAAGAAATCAGATCGGATAAAGGACAATCCCATGACACATCCAGCTATCGGCGACAAAGCACCGGAGATTAGCCTGCCACGCGACGGCGGAGAGGTCGTGAACCTGTCGGATTTCGCGGGCAAGAAGGTCGTTCTTTATTTCTACCCCAAGGACGACACACCCGGCTGCACGAAAGAGGCCATCGGCTTTA
>CAZTKF010000052.1:0-19701 GCA_964614205.1 uncultured Loktanella sp.
CAGCGGGCCGCGCGCATTTGGCAGGATTTCCCACAGCATGATGTACCATGCGCCTTCACCGCGTGTCTGGGCGGCGGCGACATAGTCACGCGTGCGCAAATCCAGAGTCAGGCCGCGCACGATCCGGAACACGGTGGGCGCGTTGACAAAGACAACCGATACAAAGACCACTAGGATCGAGATGTCGAACAGGTCCATCCATGCAGGCAGGAAATCGATCACCGTGCCCTTTTGGTTGATGATCGACAGGTAAAGCCACCCAAGAATGCCCAGAACCGGCACCAGAATGGCGGTGCGCTTGGCCGGTTGCGTGTAATAGCGCGAGTTCAGCAGCACCCCGAAGAAGATCAGCGGAAAGATAAACAGGAAGGCTGCCATATAGGACGGAATGCCCGTCAGAACGATTTCCGGCGTGACCAGCAGGTAAAACAGCAGGATCACAGGGAAGGCAAGAATAAGGTTGGCGATGAACGACAGGATCGTGTCCAGCTTGCCACCGTAGAACCCCGCAGGCAGCCCCAGTGTGATCCCGACCATAAAGGCAAAAATCGTCGCCAGCGGCGCAATCGCGATCACAAAGACCGAGCCCTGTACCACGCGGCTAAAGATATCGCGTGCAAGGTTGTCACCGCCCAGCAGATAATGCGGGATCAGCCCTTCTGTGCCTTCAGGGACAGGGACGCCAGGGCCCTTGTTCTTCAGACCCGACACCTGTGTCAGATAGTCATGCGTCGCAATCATATCGAACACGGCGACAAAAAGCGCGGTAAAGACCCAGAACATCACCAGCCCGAAACCGATCATGCCCACCGTGCTGTCAAACAGCTTGCCGTACAGGCCCAGCTTGCGCTTGTACTTGATCGACACCGCATAAAGCACGATCAGTGAAATCCAGACTGGCAGGAAACGTTTCGTCATCTCGCCGACAATCCCTGCTGCGCCATAGGGCATCACCTGCGGCACCACGATATAGGCGATGACAACCGCCAGCACGCCAAGGAAAAGGTATTTCACACTTGATTCCGCCAGCCCCAAGGCACCGCCTGTTGCGGCGATGGTTCCGTCGGGGTTGGATTGCAGGGTTTGTGCAGGGGCAAAGAACCCCAGTATGATTTGTGCGACAATCGCAACGGCCAGCAGCGCCAGTAGCACCAGAAGCACAGGGTTAAGGATGGTCCCGAGGCTACCTGTCCATGTAAGAGCGTCCATGTTCGGGTCCTCCCTTTAAGAAATGCGAATGCGTGGGTTCAGGAACACATAACCGATGTCGGATATCAGTTGTGTCACAAGGACCACGAAGACAGAAACGATGGAAACACCCAACAGAAGTTCGATGTCATTATTGCCGGCGGCCTGCACCAACACCCAGCCGAAGCCCTTGTAATTGAAAAGGGTCTCGACGATGACGACGCCGTTCAAGAGCCACGGGAATTGCAGCATGATCACTGTGAAAGGGGCGATCAATGCATTGCGCAGCGCGTGCTTGAGAACAATCTTGGGAAAGCTGACACCCTTGAGCCGCGCGGTACGGATGTATTGTGCGGTCATCACTTCGGTCATCGAGGCCCGCGTCATCCGCGCGATATACCCCATGCCGTAAAGCGCGATCGTGATCACCGGCAGAAAGAAGTTTTCAAATGTCGCGTCATCCATTGCAGAGGTGGCCGTGCCCTTGAACCACTGCATCCCGAAGGTCGCTGTCGCAAAGACCGAAATGAAGACGACACCAGAGACATATTCCGGTGTCGCGGTGGATATGATGGATACGGTCGAAAGGCTCCGGTCCGTCCGTGATCCTTCGCGCATGCCCGCCAGCACCCCGATAATCAATGCGCCGGGGACCATCACCATCATCACCCAGAACATCAGTTTGCCGGTCAGCCCAAGGCGGGTGGCGACGATGCTGCTCACTTCGTCCTTAAACACTGTCGAATACCCCCAGTCACCCTGCAGGATACCGCAGAATGTCGCGGCATCTTCCAGCGCCTGACCGGGTTCCTGACAGCGGGCGCGGACCTCTCCGTCGGACCCTTCAATGACGTACCCCGGCAAGACGCCGAGCCATTGGCCGTATTTTATCGGCAGGGCCTGAGAATATCCCCGGTTCTCCAGCCAGCTAACCACAGCTTCGTCCGACATGCGGGCGTTGCCTTGGGTCTTGGCAAGTTTTTCAAGGTTCGGTGCAAGGTTCGTCAGCCAGAACACGATAAATGTCAGGCAAAGAGCCGTGAGGAGCATAACCCCAAGGCGTCGCAGAATAAACAGTCCCATAAAGGCCCCTGTTGGTGAGCAGCGTCGGAGCGTTGTCCAACTTTACGATTTTGTTGCGGCCCCGGTTTGCCGTGATCCACATCTGATAGCGAAAGGGCCGCCCGAGTATGGCGGCCCTTCGTTTTGAAAGCCTAGGCCGCGAAGGCGACTTTGTACATCTGTGGCAGGTATGCGATGTGCATGTCCCAGCCCACAATGCCAGGCTTGGCATGGCGATAGAGTGAACGCCAGTATGGCTGGATCGTGACGCCTTCGTCGCTCATGATCGCCTGCAGTTTGGCCATCACCTCGCGGCGCTTGTCGGCGTCGGCGATGGCGTTGGCCTCTGCCAGCAGGGCGTCGAACTCTGCGTTTGCAAAGCCGGCTTCGTTCCAGGCTTCGCCGGAACGATAGGCCAGACCAAGGATCTGGGTGTCCAGCGGACGGTGGTTCCAGTTCGTGGACGAGAACGGATATTTCGTCCAGTCGTTCCAGAAGGTCGAACCGGGGATGATCGTCCGCTTCACGTTGAAGCCGGCATCGCGCAACTGGGCGGCAACCGCGTCAGTCGTGTTCTTGCGCCAGTCATCATCGATGGACACGATTTCCATTTCAAAGTCCTGCATGCCAGCTTCGGTCAGCAGGGCCAGTGCGCCCTCTGGATCATATGGCATGCCGGGCACATCTGCCCATGCGGGGTGCATCGGGCCGACGTGCTGGTTGCGTGCGGGCTGGCCAAGGTTGGAGTAGCCCAGCTCAAGGCAGACCGCATTGTCGACAGCCATTGCAATAGCCTGACGGACACGTTTGTCTGCATAAGGCTTGATGCCATCCACTTCAGCGAGCTGGTTGGGACGGATACAGATGGTCGCGCCGGATGCGACCTCGGAACGTTCCCAGCCAATGCCTTCGACCACTTCGACAAAATCGCCGACAGTTTCGTAGAACATGTCCACTTCGTCGGCCGCAGCCGCCGCCACCCATGCGGATGGATCTGTACCGTAGTCGATGTATTCGATCCGGTCGAGGTAGGCACCCTTGCCTTCGGCATAGCCCCACCACTCGAAACCCTCATTGCGGACCAGTACGCCTTTGACGCCCACTTCAAGGCTTTCTGGCAGGTACGGACCGGTGCCGACAGGATTGCCGACCATGTTTTCAGGGTCAAAGTCGGCAGGGGTAATGGCTGCAGGGTAGTCCGACATGCCCGCAATCAGCGAAATGTCAGAGCCTGGCAGGTTCAGGCGGACGGTCAGGTCATCGACAACCTCGATACCGCCGTCGATTGCCTTGCCAGTCGCTTCGTCGATCAGGATCGCGAAACGGCCAGCCATGGAGTTGCCTTCGACGTTCTTGTCACACCAGCCTTCGATGTTGCGCGCAACATCTGCGGCGGTAAAGTCATCGCCGTTGTTCCACTTGACGCCCGGACGGACATTCAGCGTGTAAACCGTCGCGTCGTCGTTCACATCCCAGCCGGACAACAGCATCGGCGTAAAGGACCCGTCATTGTTGTATTCAACAAGATATTCCAACCAGCCATGCGAGAAGAACGCGATCTGCGTCCAGTCATAGGTTCGTGGATCTTTCAGCGCACGTACTTCCATTTGCATGCGGATCGTGCCGCCCTGCTGTGCATGTCCGGCGGCCTGCGCTGGCTGTGCGGCACCGATCAGCCCGTAGGCCGCAGTCGCCGTCACGCCCAGTGCGGTCGTGCGTGCAAGGAATTCGCGGCGGTCCATCTTGCCCGCTTTCGCTTCCTCGGCATACATCAGCGCCGCTGGATGGATTGGTTTTTGTGAGTGCGTCATTCGTTTCTCCCTGTGACACATGTCTTTTGTTTTTTACCAAGGAGAGCTTGCCAATCAACGTTCGCCAACAGTCTCGCCGCTCCCAGTCCGCCTGCCATTCGGCACAATTTTTGGGCTCAGGTCAACCGGACGATTTGGAAATCCGATGACGTTTCCGACATAAATATGGGGCAAAAGCGACATTTCCGGCGCAGCAGCCAAAGCGCTTTGATCGCTGCGTTGCAGCAAGCGCGGCGGCTCAGGGTCGCGAAAAACCCGCACTCTTGCGTCTGAAATCGCGCGGTGCCTGACCCGACTTTTCCTGAAAACTGCGGGTAAAATACGCCGGCGAGCGAAAACCGAGGCGCTGCGCGATCACCTGTACCGGAAGATCGGTCTCTTTGAGCAATGTGCAGGCCTCGAAGTGGACACGATCATTCAATAGTGACAGGGCCGAGCGGCCACAGGTTTTGCGACAGCTGCGTGCCAGATGGGTCGGTGTCACCCCAAGATCGGCGGCATAGCTTGCAACGCTCCGGTCTGCCCTTACATCGCGCGCGATCATCGCGGTATATTGCGCCACCAGTTTGGCCGCAGCCGACTTGCGCCGTTGATCCACAGTGGCGGGATCGCGGTGCTTCAACTGCCTTTCGACAAAGATCCCAAGCAATCCGAAGTGACACTGCGCCGCGCGCAAATCACCGCTGGGCTGTAATTCGCGTTCGATGGCTTCGATCAGTGCGACCAGCTCCTTTTGTGGATCGACAGCCAGAAGCCGCAGGTGAAACGGGGCTTCGGGCCAGTCTGCGGTGTCGGGAAGCGTGAGTATCTGTCCGAAAACGGTGGGACCGACCTCCAGACCATACATTGTGTGCGGAGGGATATAGATCAGGTTGTTGGGGCCATAGCCGTTGGTCAGCCCCGCAACTGTAATCCGGCCTTGTCCCTTGGTGATATGGATCAGCCGCCCGGTGGCGTGGCTGCGCATCGCTTCGGTGCGCCAGCGCGCGGCAGGTCCTGCAAAACTGAGTGTGGCCAGCGCAAGCGCCGGATTTCGATTGCTCATCATGTTCATCAACTTGCCTCAATGTTGATTTTTTACAAGTCTGGGCAGAATCCCGTTTGGATTCAATCCTCTGACTGATCAGCGAATCGCAGTGTTGCAGATAAGTCAGGGCTGTCGGCTGCGATATGGTGCCAGTCCTTGTGGCGCGACCGGAACCAGGTGCGCTGCCGTTTGGCATATTGCCGCGAGGCGATGATGGCGGCCTCGCGTGCGGCGGCCAGCGTCAGTTGCCCTTGAAGATGGGCGATCAGTTCCGGTGCGCCGATAGCCTTGGACGACAGATACGCCGGGTCCCAGCGAGGCAGCATCGTGCGCGCTTCTTCAAGTGCACCCTGTTCCAGCATCAGATCGAAACGTCTTGTGATCCGGTCGTTCAGCCAGTCTTTCGGGGCATCAAGCGTGATACAGGTGGCCTCTGTTGCGGGCAGCAAAGCCGGGGGCGTGTTGTCCTGCCATTGGGCAAGGCTTTGACCGGTGGTTTGAAGAACCTCCCACGCGCGCTGCACGCGCATCCGGTTCTGCCGGTCGATACGTCTGGCGGTCTCGGGATCAAGCGCCGCAAGCAGTGCATCAAGCGGCATGGCGTTTGCCTGATCCCTGATCGCAGTGGGGGTTGGCGGAATGTCAGCAAGACCCTGCGTCAGCGCATTGAAGTTCAATCCGGTTCCGCCAACGATAATAGGACGTTCGGGACCGCTGAGATAGGGGGCAAGATCGCGTAGCCAATGCCCCACAGAGTAATGTGCGTCAAATGGCACATGCCCGTAAAGCGCATGCGCGGCGGCTGCCAGATCGGCATCATCGGGGCGTGCGGTCAGGATACGCCACCCGTCAAAGACCTGCAGCGCGTCCGCATTGACGATCACGCCGCCTTGGGTTTGCGCAATATGCAATGCAAGCGCCGATTTGCCGGATGCCGTAGGCCCCGCGATCAGCACCGGTCGGCCGGGGGTAATACGGATGGGGGCCAAGCGCGTCACGGATGTTCGGGCGCGCCAGACCGATCAGCGGGACGCCGAGAACGCACCATCATCAAAGACGGGTCCGCCGGTCATCGTGATGTCGGCATCGCCTGCGATGTCATTGGCATCGCCGTTCGTGTCGATGAAATTGCCCCCCAGCGCAATAGTGGTGTCATACGTCATCCCGTTGTCCGTCAGGGCGCCTTCCAGATCCATATTGAAGTGATGGTCGTAATCTACATCAGCGCTATAGTCGGGGTCATAGTTCCCGGAACCGAACAAGGTTCCGTCGACGATATCTTCGTTGCTTTTGATGAAGTTACCGGCGGTTCCATCGATCCGTGTTGTGTCAAAGTTCACTTCAAGCTGTAGCTGCCCGATCATGACAGGGCCGGACGATTCCTCTTGCGCGACGATTGCACCATTGTAGATGGATGTGCCGCTTTCTGCCTCCAGTGTTGCGATGTCCGACCGATCGCTGAGTTCTTGCAGATCGCCGTTTTCATCGACATTCGCCTCTACCTCGTCGGAGAAGGCCGCATCAATATCGGCAAATGTGGTGTAGGTCGTGTCAAATGCAAAAGGGTCAAGCGGCCCGTCACATCCTGCAAGTCCAATTGCGCCAATGAGAAGAACTGAAGTCTTGGTTGCGATGTGCATCGAAGTGATCCTTTGTATTGCTGACCGCCATGAGCTGTGTCTGAAGTATCCTGCCCGAAGGCGCTTAAGGTGAGCATAGGGCGCTGGGTTCTTGGGGGTCAACGCTGAACACTGCATTTGTCGCGATTGTGGCATTGAAACTACCCGCGGTTTCCGACATTTTGCGCGCAATCAAACACAGATAGGGGCGGGCCATGAGCGAGACTGGGAAAACGGCATATAAACGTGTGATGCTCAAGATCTCGGGTGAGGCGCTGATGGGCGACACCTCTTTTGGTTTGCACCCACCCACCGTGCAGCGGATCGCCCGCGAAGTAAAATCCGTCCATGATCTGGGTGTCGAGATTTGCATGGTCATTGGTGGCGGGAATATTTTCCGTGGTTTGCAGGGGTCGGCGCAGGGAATGGAACGGACGACAGCCGATTACATGGGGATGCTGGCCACCGTCATGAACGCGCTGGCGATGCAGTCCGCCCTTGAAGAACTTGGCATCCATACCCGCGTGATTTCCGCCATTACAATGAACGAGGTGGCCGAGCCCTATATCCGCCGCCGCGCGGTGCGCCACCTTGAAAAAAAGCGGGTCTGTATTTTCGCGGCCGGGACCGGCAATCCCTATTTCACAACCGATACCGCAGCAACGCTGCGCGCCAGCGAAATGAACTGCGAGGCGATCTTCAAAGGCACCAAGGTGGATGGTGTTTACGATAAGGACCCGGCGAAACATGCCGATGCGGTGCGGTATCAGGCGGTGTCATATGATGAAGTCCTGCAAAAGCATCTGGGCGTGATGGATGCCAGCGCCATTGCCTTGGCCCGTGACAATGATTTGCCGATTATTGTGTTTTCCCTGGATGAGCCGGGGGGCTTCAAGGGCATTCTGGCCGGTGAGGGCACCTATACCATTGTGAAGGACTAAGCGGAGCGGCTGCGCCGCAGGAGATTTTTTTGGATGAGGGGCGCTGCCCCTCAAACTCCCCGAGGTATTTTTGAACATAATAAGGGGCTTGCACGGAAATTGCATAAAAGCGCCCGATTTGCCTGTCTATACAAGGCGGTCCCTTTGGCCTAGAACGGAGCAAACCCGGGGTTTGGCCTCAAGAGGAAGAGCAAAGAGAAAATGTCTGACGATTTTGAACTTGATACCGATGACCTGGCCCGCCGCATGGACGGGGCGATTGCGAACCTGCGTGTTGAACTGGCATCCCTGCGCACGGGCCGTGCGTCCGGTTCGATGCTGGAACCGGTCATGGTCGATGCCTACGGGTCGATGACCCCGATCAATCAGGTCGGCACCGTTAACGTCCCCGAGCCGCGTATGGTGACGATCAACGTCTGGGACAAAGGATTGGTCGGAAAGGTCGAAAAAGCTATTCGCGAGAGTGGCTTGGGTATCAATCCTCAACTAAATGGCACCATCATCATGCTGCCGATCCCCGAGTTGAACGAAGAGCGCCGCCGCGAGTTGACCAAAGTCGCTGGCCAATATGGTGAAAGCGCGCGCGTGTCGATCCGCAACCTGCGCCGCGACGGGATGGACCAGATCAAGAAGGCCAAGGCGGACGGCCTGTCGGAAGACGACCAGAAGTTCTGGGAAGCTGCCGTGCAGGAAGTGACCGACGCCCATATCAAGGTCGTCGACGAGACGGTCGAAAGCAAACAAGCAGAGATCATGCAGGTCTAAGCCAAGCCAGAAGGGGCACCCATGCCCAAAGACGCAGACGCCAAGATCGCTCCGGCCCATGTTGCCATTATCATGGACGGGAATGGACGGTGGGCACAACAACGGGGCAGGCCCCGTCTGTTCGGGCACCACGCCGGGGCGCGCAGGGTCCGTGACATTCTGGCGTCTTGTCCGCAACTGGGTGTCAAGTACCTGACAATATTTGCCTTTTCGACCGAGAACTGGAAGCGCACCCAGTCCGAGGTGGCGGGCCTGATGAGCCTGTTCCGCAAGTATCTGGAGCGTGAAGCCACCGAGCTTTTTGAAAATGGCGTCTGTGTCCGGTTCATCGGTGATCGCATCCGTCTGGATGACAAGCTGGTGTCATTGATGGATGATCTGGAATTGCGCACCGCCGGCAATGATCGCGTGCATCTGACAGTTGCCCTGAATTACGGGGGGCGCGATGAAGTCACGCGCGCAGCCAAACGTCTGGCCTACGAGATCGAGCAGGGGCGTCTGACCCATGATGATGTGGATGCCGAAACGCTTGCGGGCTTTCTGGATACCCATGTTCTGCCTGACCCTGATCTGGTGATCCGGACCAGTGGCGAAGCCCGTATTTCGAATTTCCTGCTGTGGCAGTCGGCCTATGCCGAATATGAATTTGTTGATACGCTCTGGCCCGATTTCACAGCCGAAGAGTTTGCGAAAGTGCTGCAAAGCTATGGCCGCCGCGACCGGCGCTTCGGGGCCGTGCGGGCCTGACCATGACGACCCCAGCACCACAGCCTGCCAAGTGGGATGATTTGACGGTTCGCCTGATCTCGAGCGCTGCAATGGTCTTTGTCGGTGCGGTCGGTGTGATCCTTGGCGGGGTCTGGTTTCAGATGCTGGTGGTTTTTGTGACTGCGGTGATGGTCTGGGAACTCTGGATGATGATCCGCCCCAACGCGCCGACCAAGGGGATGTTGCTGGCGGCGCTGGTGGCCTCTGTGATGTCGGGCCAACTGGCCGAGGGATCGTCTTGGGGGATGCTTTTGTTTCTGGTTGTCCCCGTGATCGGGGTGACGCAGCTCAAAACCGAGATCAAGACATTTTTCATCTTTGCCTTGGGCATCCAGCTTGCGGGGTGGGGGCTTGTCCATTTCCGCATTGATTATGGGTTTGTCTGGCTATTGTGGCTGATGTCTGTGGTCATCGTGACCGACATTTTCGGGTATTTTGCCGGCAAGGCTCTTGGTGGCCCGAAATTCTGGCCGAGGATCAGCCCCAAAAAGACCTGGAGCGGGACAGTTGCGGGATGGATCGGGGCGGCTCTGGTGGGGCTGGTGTTTGCGATGTCGACCAGCGCGAGCCTTTGGATCATTGTGATCTCGATGGTGCTCAGCTTTGCAGGGCAGATGGGCGATATTGCGGAAAGTGCGCTTAAGCGGCGCATGGGGGTGAAGGACAGTTCAACCCTTATTCCCGGTCATGGCGGTTTGTTCGATCGTTTTGATGCATTGCTGGGGGCGTCGCTTTTCCTGATTGTGGTGGCTGATATCGTCGATGTGCCCGGGGTCGTTTGGTGAGACGGATCACGATTTTCGGGGCGACGGGGTCGGTCGGGCAAAGCGCGCTTGATCTGGTGGCGCGTAATGCGCATGCGTATGATGTGGTCGCCCTGACCGGAGGGCGCAATGTGGCGCAGCTTGCGGCGGATGCGCGGCGTTTGCAGGCTGATTTGGCTGTAACCTGTTATCCGGAATGCTACAAAGAATTGAAAGATTTGCTGGCCGATACTGATGTAGAGGTTGCAGCCGGTCCGGAGGCGATTGCGCAGGCGGCGGCACGTCCTGTGGATTGGGCTTTGTCAGCAATCGTGGGGGCCGCAGGATTGGTGCCAGGGCTTGAGGCCCTTTCGCATGGAACGACCTTGGCTTTGGCGAACAAGGAATCTCTTGTGACCGCAGGGCCCTTGCTTTTGGGGCGGGCCAAGGCACATGGGGCCACTGTCTTGCCGGTGGACAGCGAACATTCAGCGGTGTTTCAGGCCCTTGTGGGCGAGCATATGGCCGCAGTAGAGCGTGTCATCATCACCGCAAGCGGTGGTGCATTCCGCGATTGGCCGGTCGAGAAACTTGCCACCGCGACATTGGCCGAAGCATCCAGTCATCCTAATTGGGACATGGGCCAGCGGATCACGATCGATAGCGCGTCAATGTTCAACAAGGCGATGGAACTTATTGAAACAAAAGAATTCTTTAGTGTTCCGTCCAAGATGATCGAGGTACTTGTTCACCGCGAAAGCCTGATACATGCGATGGTGGGCTTCAATGACGGTGCCTTGATGGCCCATGTCGGGCCGCCCGATATGCGTCATGCGATCGGCTATGCGCTGCATTGGCCGGAACGCCAGCATTTGCCGGTTGAGCGGCTTGACCTTGCCAAGATCGGCAGCCTGACGTTCGAGGCTCCGGATGATGCGCGCTATCCCGCCCTTGGTATCGCCAAACGTGTGATGGCAGAAGGTGGGTTGTCGGGGGCGGTTTTCAACGCTGCAAAGGAACGTGCCTTGGACGGGTTCATAGCGGGCGAGATCGGTTTTCTGGACATGTCGACGGTTGTTTCAAGGACGCTCGACAAAATGTCATCACAAGCCGGGCTGCAAAATGCGCAGATCACCCTAGATAACGTGCTAGAGACAGACAGGCTGGCGCGCATCTATGCCGCCGAGACCTTCAGCCAGTTGGGATAACGTTTTGGATCTGATGCAATTTGTGCCGATGTTCGGCAACTTCGCCTTTATGATCGTGGCCTTTGTCGTGGCGCTTTCGGTGATTGTCGCGATCCATGAGTATGGTCACTACATCGTGGGGCGCTGGTGCGGGATCCATGCGGATGTCTTCTCGCTCGGGTTTGGTCCGGTGATCTACAGCCGCGTCGACAGGCGCGGGACCAGATGGCAGGTCGCGGCGTTGCCATTGGGCGGTTTCGTCAAATTTCTGGGTGACGCGAATGCGGCCAGCGTCGGTAGCGACGGCACCGTATCCGAAGCCGATCTGCGCCGCACCATGCTGGGTGCCCCGCTCTGGGCGCGTACGGCGACTGTCGCGGCGGGGCCGGTGTTCAACTTTGTACTGGCGATTGCGATTTTTGCAGGCTCGATCATGTATCAGGGGCGCTCGGCTGATCCCTTGACCTTTGGCGAGCTGCGCCCTTTGCCTGCCAGTTTCGCCTCTGATTTGCAGCAGGGTGACGTGATGGTAGCGGTTGAGGGTGTCCTCTTCGATGATCCCGAACGCACCGTCGAGATTTCCCAGTTGGTGCCGGTGCAAGAACGGTTGGACTACACTGTCTTGCGTGATGGCATGGAAATCACGGTGGACGGCCCGTATTATTTCCCCGCGGCGGTTTCCAGCGTCAGCCCGCGGTCGGCGGCGGATGACGCGGATATCAAGGTGAATGACGTCATCACGGCGATCAATGGTGCGCCGATCTATGCCTTCGTGCAGGTACAGAACATCGTGCTGGAGGCTGAGGGCGCCCCGCTTGAATTCGAGATCTGGCGCGATGGCGAGACCTTGACCAAAACGATTGCCCCGCGCCGCGTTGATCTGCCCAATCCCGAGGGCGGATTCGAAACACGTTGGCTGATCGGAATTACCGGCACAATCTTCTTTGACGAAGAGACTGTGAGCGTCGGCCCGATTGAAGCCGTCAGCCTTGGGGCGCAGGGCCTTTGGAACACCGTCACCACATCCTTGTCGGCAATGCAGCATATTCTTTTCGGACAGATTTCAACCTGCAATCTGTCCGGCCCTGTCGGAATCGCGGAAACCAGCGGGTCCATGGCAGAGCAGGGCGCGCAGAGCTTTATCTGGTTTATCGGCGCGCTGTCGGCCGCTGTGGGGCTGATCAACCTTTTCCCGATCCCTGTGCTGGATGGCGGACACCTGATCTTTTATGCCTACGAGGCTGTGACCCGCCGCAAACCAAGCGAGCGCGCGGTACAGGTCTTTATGTTTGTCGGTCTTTCGCTGATCCTGTCCCTGATGATGTTCACGATCCTCAACGATACGATCCTCTGCCCTTGAACAAAGATTGCCCATTCGGCTGAAATAGCGCCTCTGCTGTTTTGACATCGTTGCCCTTTGTCGCTACTCAAAATGCAATGATTAAATAAAATACGGGCGGTCGAAATGGATACAGGTTTGGGGCGCGTTTTCGCGCGGTGTGTTTCAAGAGTGCGGTCGATCTGGATGGCACTTTGCATTTTGGTTCTTGCGGCGGGTGCAGCCTCTGCCCAGAGCTTTGTTTTCACCAGCTTTGAAATCGAGGGCAATCTGCGCGTTGCAGACGGCACGATCCTGTCCTTTGGCGATCTGGAGCCTGGTGTGGCGCTCTCCACCGCGGACTTGAATACCGCTGGACAGGACATCCGGGACTCGGGCCTGTTTGAAAGTGTCGATCTGGTGCCGCAAGGCAGCCGCCTGCTGATCCGCGTGGTTGAATACCCGACCATCAACCGCATCAATATCGAGGGCAACAACCGCCTGCGCGATGCAGAGTTGCTTGCGCTGGTGCGATCCCAGCCACGGCGCGTGTTCACGCCCGCGCAGGCCGAGGCCGACACCGCGGCCATCACCGAAGCCTATGCCCGTCAGGGGCGGATCAACGCCACCGTGACCCCGCGCATCATCCCGCTGCCTGACAACAGGGTCGATCTGGTCTTTGAAGTTGTGGAATCCGCGATCACAGAGATCGAACGGATCACCTTTGTCGGCAACCGGACCTTTTCGGAACGCCGCTTGCGGCGCGTGCTGGAATCCAAAGAGGCGGGTATTTTCCGCATTCTGGTCGGGCGCGATACGTTCTCTCCCGAGCGGGTGGCGCGCGACCGCGAGGTACTGACCGATTTCTACCGTTCGCGCGGATTTATCGATTTTGTCATTCAGAACGTCGATGTGTCCCTGACGCGCGAACGTGATGCTTATCTTGTCACCTACAACCTGCGTGAAGGTCAGCGCTTTGCCTTTGGTGATGTATCGGTCACAAGCGAAATCAATGGCGTCAGCGCTGCCGATTATGAAGAGGCCGTGCGCGTCCGCGCAGGGGCGACATATTCACCCGTGCCGATCGACAGTGATATCACCCGGATGGAAAGTCTGGCCGTGCAACGTGGCGTACGCTTTGTGCGGGTCGAGCCGCGCCTGAGCCGCAACCCCCGTGATCTATCCGTCAACGTGAATTATGTGCTGGTCCCTGCCGAGCGTGTCTTTATCGAACGGATCGACATCGAAGGAAACGGCACCACGCTTGACCGCGTGATCCGCAACCAGTTCCGTTCGGTCGAGGGCGATCCGCTCAACCCGCGCGAAATCGAGGAAAGCGCGCGCCGTATTCGTGCGCTTGGCTTTTTTGAGGGCGTAAGTGTGGATACGCGTCCCGGTTCGACGGCAAGCCAACGTATTGTTGATGTCAACGTCGTCGAAGGGCCGACAGGGACGCTGACGTTCGGTGCAAACTTCAATACCGATACCGGTGCAAGCTTGCTGGCGTCATATCGTCAAAGCAATTTTCAAGGGCGCGGCCAGCGGTTGAACTTTGATTTGTCCACTGCCGAGACAAACCGGCGGTTCAGCTTTGGTTTCACGGAACCCCAGCTCTTGGGGCGTGATCTGCGCGGGTCGATTGATCTGTCGTATGCGACAACAGACAACGAAAACGCGCTCTATGATACCGAAACACTTCGGATCAGCCCCGCGATCAGCTTTCCGGTAAGCGAACTGGGCCGTTTGTCACTGTTCTATGCGCTTGAATACACTGACCTGACAGATGTCTCTGTTGATGCCAGCGAGGTGATCCGCCAGGAAGCAGCGGTTGGTGGTGTCTGGACCAATGCGATCGGATACAGCTACAGCTTTGACAACCGTCGCACCGGTCTGAACCCGAATGCGGGGATTGTGCTGCGCTTTGGGCAGGAATTCGGCTTTGGCGATACACAATTCATCAAGACAACGGCTTTGGCCGGGGCCGAGACCAAGATCCTGAACGAAGAAGTGACGTTACGCGCCACTCTGGAAGGCGGGTTGCTCAGCTATCAGGATGGCAGCAGCCGCGTGACGGACCGTTTCTTCTTGGGAAGCCGCCTGATGCGCGGGTTTGACCCCGGTGGTATTGGTCCGCGCGACGACACCACCGACGATGCCTTGGGCGGAAATGCTTTCTCTGTCCTGCGGCTCGAAACCGAGTTCCCGCTTGGCCTGCCAAGCGAGTATGGCATCACCGGTGGGGCCTTCATCGATTACGGTTCGGTCTGGGACGTGGGCGAAACCTTTGGAGAGGATGTGATCTATAACGACTTTGTCGGTCGCTCGGTTGTCGGTCTCTCGATCTTCTGGACAACGCCGATCGGTCCGTTGCGGTTCAACTTCACCGAGCCGCTGGATGTGCAGGACCGTGATGAAACGCGCAACTTCGATGTGACGATCTCGACGAGTTTCTGATGGCTTTGATACGTGCGATCTTTGTCTGGCTGATACTGGCGCTGCCGGCGTCAGCCCAGCAGACATCGCCGCCCGTGTTGATCATCGACAGCGAACGTCTGTTTATCGAAACGCTCTACGGGCAGCGTCTGGCCTCTGAACTGGCAGCGCAGGCTGCTGAATTGCAGGCCGAGAATGACCGGATCGTTGAATCTCTGACGCTGGAAGAGCGCAGCCTGACCGTGCGTCGCCCCGAAATGGACCCGGAGGCATTTCGCGCCGAAGCCGAGGCGTTCGATAGCAAAGTGCAGGAAGTCCGTCGCGTACGCGATGCCAAAAACGTCGAGTTGCAGGTGGCCACTGCCGAGGCGCGATCCCGCTTTGAGCAGCGTGTGCAGGGGATTGTGGCGAACATGATGCTGGAACGTGGTGCCACGCTGGTGATGGAACAGCGCAATGTTGTACTATCGGTGCGGGCCGCCAATATTACCGACGATGCCATTGTGCGCATCGACGCGGAATTGGGCGACGGGACAGAGTAGCGCGCGCTTGCTGCGCATGTCGCGGCTTGGTAGTGATATCAAAAGGCGGCCACGGCGCGCCGAACCACCAAAAAGGAGCCGCCCGGCATGACCGACGCTGTCACCACCGCTGACATTCAACTGATCCAGAAAATTCTGCCACATCGTTATCCTTTCTTGCTGGTTGACAAAGTACATAGCATCAACGGGACGACCTCTGCCGTTGGCATCAAGAACGTCACGATGAACGAGCCACATTTCCAAGGGCACTTCCCCGGCAATCCGATCATGCCCGGTGTCACGATTGTCGAGGCGATGGCACAGACGACCGCTGTGATGGTCGGTGCCTCTCTGGGGCTGACCGAGGGCAATCTGCTGGTCTATTTCATGGCGATCGACGGCTGCAAGTTCCGCCGCAAAGTGGTGCCGGGTGATGTGCTTGAAATGCATGTCGAGACCACGCGCGGCAAGCCGGGCGGCAAGGTCTGGCGCTTTAAGGGAGTTGCAATGGTCGACGGCGAAATGGCTGCCGAAGCCGAATTTACAGCCATGATGGACATGCAGGGCTGATGGCCGACATCCACCCGTCTGCCGTGATCGCCGAAGGTGCGCAGATTGGCGCGGATTGCGTCATTGGACCGTTCTGCGTGATTGGCCCTGATGTAGTGCTGGGTGCGCGTGTGCATCTGAAAAGCCACGTTGTGATCGACGGTGATACACATATCGGTGACGATACGGTGGTGTTTTCCTTCGCGGTGATCGGGGAAATCCCGCAGGATCTGAAATTCGGTGGTGAAAAGACCCGCCTGCGCATTGGTGCACGCAACCGTATTCGCGAACATGTCACCATGAATACGGGTACGGCTTCGGGCGGCGGCGAAACGCGGATCGGTGATGACGGGCTGTTTATGGCGGGCTGTCATATTGCCCATGATGCGCAGATCGGTGATCGTGTGATTGTGGTCAATTCATCTGCCGTGGCAGGCCACTGTATCATCGAAGACGATGTGATTATCGGCGGTCTGTGTGGCGTACACCAGTTTGTAAGGATCGGGCAGGGCGCGATCATCGGCGCGGTCACCATGGTGACCAAGGATGTGGTCCCCCATGGTCTTGTGCAGGCCCCGCGCGGCGAATTGGACGGGCTCAACCTTGTCGGTCTCAAGCGCAAGGGCGTGGCCCGCTCGGATATCACGGCGCTGCGGGCTGCGTTCCAGATGCTCAAAGACGGCGAGGGCACGTTTCAGGATCGCGCCCGTCGCCTGGCTGAAGAAAGCGACAGCCCCTATGTGCAGCAGATGGTGGCGTTCATATTAGGCGACACCGACCGCAATTTTCTGACACCGGGCTGATGCTTGCACTGATTGCGGGAACCGGCGATCTGCCGCCAGCGCTTGTCACGCGGCTGCCTGCGCGCCCGCTGGTCTGCGCAATGGCGGGGTTCCGTCCCGCAATCACCCCTGATCTGACCTTCCGCATCGAGCATCTGGGCAGTTTCTTGAATGCGCTGCATGCGCGCGGTGTGACCGAAGTCTGTATGGCCGGAGCGGTGACACGTCCGATGATTGATCCTGCGGCTATCGACGCAGCGACCAAGCCTTTGGTGCCGCGGATCATGGAAGCGATCGCGCAGGGTGATGATGGCGCACTACGCGCGATCATTGCAATCTTCGAAGGCGCGGGGCTGGCCGTCAGGGCGGCGCATGACATCGCACCGGATCTCTTGCCGGAAGCGGGCGTGCTCACCCGGACACCGGTTAGCCTCGCGACCCGTCAGGATGCCGTGAGCGCAGAGCAAACCGTTGCAGAGATGGGACGCGCCGATATCGGACAGGCCTGCATCGTCCGCGGTGGCCGTGTTCTGGCCCGCGAAGGGCAAGCGGGAACAGATGCGATGCTGGCCCAATTCGCGCCCAGCGACGACCCTTTGTGGGGGGCGGTCGACGGGCTGGGCGCTGTTTTGGGGAGCGCGGCCGAATGGTTGAGCGGCGAACAAGGAGAGCCGGTCGATGCGCGCGGTGCAATCCTTTTCAAGGCGCCCAAGCCCGATCAGGACAGGCGTGCAGATCTACCTGTGATCGGGCCGCAGACCGCCAAGGGCGTGGTTGCTGCGGGACTGGCCGGTATCGTTGTCGAACATCAGGGCGTCATGGTGCTGGAAAGGGATGTGGTGCTGTCGGTGCTGGATGCGGCGGGCCTGTTTCTCTGGGTGCGGCCCAAGGGGGGCGCATGAAGGTCTTTGTGATTGCAGGTGAAGCCTCGGGTGACAAGCTGGGGGCTGCGTTGATGGCCGGGCTTAGAACCCTGCGGCCGGATGTGCAGTTTGATGGAGTTGGCGGCCCGCTGATGCAAGCCGAAGGACTGGAGAGCCGGTTCCCGATGGAAGAACTGAGCGTGATGGGGCTGGCAGAGATCCTGCCCAAGTATCGCGCGCTGAAGGCCCGTATCCGGCAGATGGCAGAGGCTATTCTGGCCGATCCGCCCGATGTGCTGATTACCATCGACAGCCCCGATTTCTGTCTGCGGGTGGCGCGTCTGGTGAAAGCGGCTAGCGACATCCGCACGGTGCATTATGTGGCACCCACTGTTTGGGCATGGCGACCGGGACGCGCGAAAAAGATGGCGCAGCATATTGATCATGTGCTTGCGCTGTTTCCTTTTGAACCGCCTCTGATGGAGGCCGCTGGCATGGCCTGTGATTTCGTCGGGCATCCCGTCGTGGCCGAGCCTGTCGCGCAAGTGGCCGAAGCGGAGGCATTGGGAGAGGGAACTGTCGTGTTGGTCCTTCCCGGGAGCCGCAAAGGCGAGGTTTCACGACTTGCCGACCGGTTTGGAGAGGCCGTCGCGCTGATCGCGGCCTCGGTGCCTGATGCACGGTTTGTGATTCCGACCACACGCGGGGTCCATGATCTGGTCCAGGCGCGGGTGGCATCATGGGGCGTGCCTGTGACCGTCCTGCCGCCCGGATCACCAGACAAGGCAGCATGGTTCAAGCGGGCCGATGTGGCACTGGCGGCCTCTGGGACTGTTTCGCTGGAGCTGGCGGCCAGCGGCACACCCATGGTCATCGCCTATGATATGGCGTGGCTCAGCCGGATCATAATCAGCCGGATGCTGATGGTCGATACGGTCACTCTGGTCAATCTTGTCAGCGAAACCCGTGTGGTGCCGGAATTTATCGGCAAGGCCTGCCAGTCGGCGCCGATTGCCGAAGCAGTGCTGGCGGTTCTGGCTGACCCGCAGGCGCAGCAGGATGCGATGGCGCTGACCATGGCCCGTCTGGGAATGGGTGGAGAAGCCCCGGGGTTACGTGCGGCGCGGGCTGTGCTGGAGCGGCTTGAACAGCCGTCCGTCAAGGATCAAGAGGCCGAAGGCTAGCATCGCAAAACCGGTATAGGCGCGCAGGGGCAGGGCCTCGCCCAGCACGATGGCACCCAGCACGATTGCGACAGGGGCAACGATCAGGGTGCACAGCATCAGGTTACCGCTGCCAGCCATCGCCAGCACGCGGTAGTAGAGCATATAGGCAATTGCTGTGGCGACGGCCGCGTAATAGGCGATCGCGGCCCATGTCTGGGGATGGAGCGACAGGCTGATCGGGCCTTCGATCAGCCATGCTGCGGGGATTGTGACAATGCTTGCCCCGGTGAGCATGCCTGCAGCGGCAACCTGTGGTGCCAGATGGCCAATGGTCTTGCGTGCCCAGACACCGGCAAGCGCATAGCTTATGGTCCCGCCGACGACAGCCAGTTGACCAAGCGAGCGGATATCGAAGTCTTTGAAGGCCTCCAATCCTATGGCCGTCGAGACACCGATGAACCCCAGTGCCACACCAATAACCTTGCGGGCAGTCAAACGTTCGTCGGCAAAAAAGATCGCGGCGGCGATGACGCCGAAGATCGCGGTCGCCGCATTCAGGATCGACGTGAGGCCGCTTTCGATATGCAACTGCCCCCATGCCATCAGGCTGAAGGGAATAACGTTGTTCAGGAGCCCCATCACCAAGAACGCACCCCAGATGCGCAGGTCACGTGGCAAGGCAAAACGGCGGATCAGGATGTAAGCCCAAAGAATGAGCATGGCCCAGCCGGTGCGGTGCGCCACGGCTGTCAGCGGCCCGATTTCATCCAGCGCGATCCGGACCGACAGGAACGACGCGCCCCAGATCAGCGAAAGCAGCAAGAGCGCAGCCCATGCTTGGGGCGATATGGTTTTCTGCACCGGTGTCATGGGCGCGACATGACCGGTTTGGGCAGGCCCGCGCAACCCGGATCATGCGCAAGGGCAAAGAAAAAGCCCCGCCAGAGGAGGCGGGGCT
>CAZTKF010000053.1:0-19527 GCA_964614205.1 uncultured Loktanella sp.
TGGAAAAGGTCCGCAAGGTGATGAAAATCGCCAAGGAACCGATTTCGCTGGAAACACCCATTGGGGACGAGGAAGACAGCCAGCTGGGTGATTTCATCGAGGACAAGAACGCGATCCTGCCATTGGACAGCGCCATTCAGGAGAACCTGAAGGAAACCACGACACGGGTTCTGGCGTCGCTCACGCCACGCGAGGAACGTGTATTGCGGATGCGGTTTGGTATCGGCATGAACACCGACCACACTCTGGAAGAAGTGGGCCAGCAGTTCAGCGTGACACGCGAACGGATCCGCCAGATCGAGGCAAAGGCGCTGCGCAAGCTGAAGCACCCCAGCCGGAGCCGGAAGCTGCGGTCGTTCCTGGATCAGTAAGGGCGCATCGTTCTATGGCGCTCTTTTCCAAACTCTTCGGCGGCGGCAAGTCACCAGAACCGGCCCCGTCCGAAACCTACAAAGACTTCACGATCATTGCAGCCCCCCAGAAGGAAAGCGGGGGCTGGCGGCTTGCCGCGCGGATCGAGAAAGGCGGGCAGGCGCATATGCTGATCCGGTCTGATGTGCTTCAGACCAAGGAGCAGGCAGATGCGGCCTCTGTGGCCAAGGCCAAGCAGATCATTGACGAACAAGGTGAGCGGCTGTTCGGATAGGCCACGATGCTGCGTCTCGGTACTCTCTTTGTCCGCAGTGTACTTCGTCGCGCGGCGTAGGTTGCGCTTTGGGTCCGGTCCGTCGATGCTGGAGGCATGCAGACGCGTTTCGAAATCGCAACCCGTGGCCCCGGCCTTTATGACTTCACCCGTCAGGTTGCTGACTGGGTAACCGGCACGGGGTTGCTGACGCTGTTTGTCCAGCACACATCGGCCAGTCTGGTCATTCAGGAAAATGCCGATCCCGAGGTTCAGACGGACCTGCAGAATTATTTCGCGCGACTGGTGCCATCAACGACCGATCCGAGCATGTCCTATCTCACCCATACATACGAAGGGCCCGATGACATGCCGGCGCATATCAAGGCCGCAATGCTGCCGACACATCTGTCTATTCCGGTGACCGATGGCAAACTGGCATTGGGTACGTGGCAGGGGATATACCTGTTTGAACATCGCGACAGGCCGCATCGCCGCCGCGTTGTTGCGCATCTGGCTTGAGCATCTTAACCGAGTCCATTGCGCAACATCCGCGCCCCGCATCTTGCGGTTTCATTTCCCCACTACCCAAAACCTGCGCGCGCCCATATAGTGCCTGTGGATAACTGGGGCCGCGACACAATCAATAGACCCCGGCATGAGGAATGAGGACTGAACATGCGTTGCCCATTTTGCGGAAATGTAGACACACAGGTTAAAGACAGCCGTCCGGCAGAGGATCATGTCGCGATCCGACGCCGCCGCTTTTGTCCGGCCTGTGGTGGACGGTTTACCACCTATGAGCGCGTCCAATTGCGTGATCTTGTCGTGATCAAGACCAATGGACGCCGCGAGGATTTTGACCGGCCCAAGCTGGAACGCTCGATCCGGATTGCCCTGCAAAAACGTCCGGTCGAGCCCGAGCGCATCGACCAGATGATCAGTGGCATTGTGCGCCGTCTGGAAAGCATGGGCGAAACGGATATTCCCTCTGGCACCATCGGAGAGATCGTCATGGAAAGCCTCGCGCGGATCGATACGGTTGCTTATGTGCGATTTGCCAGTGTTTACAAGAACTTCCAGGCTGCTGATGATTTCGACAAATTCGTCAGCGAACTACGTCCCGACAGCAAAGACGAAGACGGCGAGGCGTGACGTCCCACACTGACGAACGATTTATGTCGCTGGCCCTTTCTTTGGGGCGGCGGGGGATGGGGCGTGTTTGGCCGAACCCTGCTGTGGGTTGTGTGATCGTAAAGGACGGCCGGATCGTTGGCCGCGGTTGGACTGCCGATGGCGGGCGTCCCCATGCGGAAACCCGTGCTTTGGCGCAGGCGGGGGCCGCAGCGCAGGGGGCCACGGCCTATGTCACGCTGGAGCCTTGCGCACATCACGGGCAGACGCCGCCTTGCGCCGAAGCGTTGGTCGCTGCGCAGGTGTCGCGCGTTGTGATCGCGGCGGATGATCCTGATCGGCGCGTCGCCGGGCGTGGTATCGCGATATTGCGGGATGCGGGGATCACCGTGGACTGCGGCGTTTGTGCAGCTGCAGCCATGCGCGACCATGCCGGTTTTCTTTTGCGCATCACTGAAGGGCGGCCTTTCGTGACGCTGAAACTGGCGGGCACCTTGGACGGGCGGATTGCGACCGCAACAGGCGAGAGCCAGTGGATCACAGGGTCCGAGGCCCGTCGCGCTGTGCATATGATGCGCGCGCGCCATGACGCGGTGATGGTCGGGGCCGGGACAGTGCGAGCCGATGACCCTTCATTGACCGTGCGTGATATGGGGATTGCCCGACAACCTGTCCGCGTTGTCGTGTCGCGGGCAATGAAGATCGAAGCCGACCGCAAGCTGGCGCAGACGGCGCGCGATGTCCCGGTCTGGCTTTGCCATGGCACCGAAGCCGACGTCGGCGACTGGACCGCGAAAGGAGCGGTCAGCCTGCCCTGTGATACGGCATCCGGACAGGTCGCCCCTGGGGCAGTGATGACTGCTTTGGCAGAGCGGGGGATCACACGTGTGTTCTGTGAAGGCGGTGGCATGTTGGCCGCGTCACTTTTGAATGCAGGATTGGTGGATCAGTTGATCGTCTATACGGCCGGAGCGGCCATTGGCGCTGAAGGCACTCCGATGTTGGCAGCGATGGGGATTGACCGCCTGCAAAATGCGCCGCGCTTTGCACTGGATCAGGTCACGCCGATTGGACGTGATATTTGCCACATCTGGCGCAGGATCTGATCAGCGCCACAGATGGGCGTAGCTGGCGAACAGGCCCTGTAGTTTGGCCAGGCCCCGGTTGAAGACGCCGTGCCGGGGCAGATCGTTGTTTTCAAGGCGGTCCACAATCACCTCAACGGGGCAGGGCAGGCCTGTCACAGGGTCGCGGTAGCGCGGATAGGCGATCAGTGTCGCGTGGACCAATGCCGCCAGATCAACCCGCGCTTGTCTGCGTTGAATCGGGATTGCACGGTCATCAGTCAGCCCCCAACCGGCATAGAAAGGGGTGCCAAGGCAAGTGACTTTCTTGTTTCGCAGCAAGGCTTCAAACCCGATTAGTGACGTGATTGTCCAGACCTCGTCAACAGCCTCGATCGCGCTGATCGGGTCTGTCTCGGTCAGGATGACATCGGCGAGTTCGGCTGCATGTGGGATATGGCCCCGGCGCAGCCCTGCTTCGACATCCGGATGCGGTTTGTAGATGATCACCGCCGCCGGATTGGCTTTGCGCACGGTTTGAAGAAGGCTCAGGTTGTCGGCCACTTCGGTTGCGCCCAACTTGATCGATGCGTCATCCTCGACCTGTCCGGGCACAAGAATTCTGCGACCTTTGGGAAGGCCGGGAAACGGCTTGGCTTGGGGATTGTATTTTGACAACCGCGCATCGGTTATCCGGTCGATCAGTGCGGCGGCGCGTGCCCGCGCGTTACCGTCGAGGTTTTCTGAAGCGTTGATCAGGTTTTCAAGGCGGCTTGGGCGGGTGCCATCATAGTAGATGCCGGTGTCGTCAAGAACGAGGCTGAGTGGCGGGATCAGGTCGGCCCCCAGCCCGCGCGAGCGCAGAAAACCGTCTTCGACCAGAATTGCGTCCCGCGCGCCGGTACTGGCCCAGCACATCAAACGCCGGCCATTTTTGGCTGCATGCGTCCGGGCCGCTTTGCCCTTGGCGAAAATGACCGGTTTTGGCGTGCCAAAGAACTGTTGCAATGGCTTGCGCTTCCACAGCCGCATGTCGGTGGCGACCCAGCCGGTGCAATCGTCACGCCAAGCTGCCGCGGCGGCTGCTAGCGTCGCGGTCGCTTCTTCAAATGTGCAAAGGCGGTCATGAAAAGGGTCGTACCAATTGGGGTAGAGGATCATCGCGCCCGCAAAAAGCTGCGCGCGGGTCAGTGTACGTTGTCGTCGCTGTAGTGGCATGCGGTCATCGGTCAGACCCCAGCCGATGTAGAATGGCTGGCCGAAGACAACGGGCTTGTGACCGGCAAGGATGGCTTCGAACCCCAGTTGCGAACTGACGGTATAGACCGCCACTGCGCCGTCCAGCAGCGTCCAGGGCGAGATATTGTCTGCGGCCAGAGATATCTGCGCGTTGCAGTCGTTTTGCGTGAAATACCCTTTGCGGTGGCCTGCCGCATTCTCTGGATGCGACTTGATAACAATCCGCGCCCCCGGATGTTCGGTCTGGGCGTAGAACAGCATCTCTCGAAAGGTATTGCTGTCTGCGCCACACGCCTTGATCGACGCGTCCTGTCGGGTTTGATCGACAACCAGAACGTAGCCCGGTTCCGGGGCTGGCTCGGCTGGATCAAATTGGTTGTATTTCGAAAGATGGTTGGCCCTGAGCGCTGCAATTCCTGCCTTTGCCCGATCCAGCAGGGTGGTGTCATCCAGCGGGTCTTCGGTCAGGATGACTTCCAGATCCGAGCGTGTTCGGGGGTCGTAGTGCGCACCGCCGCGATCAAAGTTCAGTCCAATCGGCGGATGACCGTCGCGGCCCAACCCGACCGAGCGCAAGAAACTGTCTTCAACACGCAGGATCGGGGCGCGGGTCTTGTGTGCGACGGCCTCGCCCCGCGGAGCGGTTGGGCTGTGGCCCCACACACCCACCAGATCACCATCACCCGGTGCGCCCAACTTGATGTCATAACCCGCCAGTTCGACGATCCGTCTGACGCGGCCTTTGGTCAGGAAACCGCCGTTGTAGACGTAAAGGTTTTGACGCTTCTCGGGGCTCATTCGTGTCAGGCTATTGCACAGTGCCCGACTGCACAACGCGCAAAGGTGCGGGTTCTGGCGCGGGCTTTGTCAGCAATGCATCATAGGGGTCGTCATCACGCAGCATCATATCAACGAGGTGCCGCAAAAGCTGCTGGCGGCCGGAGGAAGAATAGAACCCGCCCGGAACCTGGCTGGTTTCCAACAGAAACTGCCGGTAGTCTCGATAGGCTTTTGTATCCGGCCTTTGGGGGTCTGCAAAGAAATCTGCAAGCGGCTGGTCTGAAACGAACTCGGGCTTGGAAAAAACGGCGGTGCCAAAGGCCTTGAGTGGTATGCCGCGCCACAGTGCTTGCTGGCCGGATGTCGAATTGACTGTCACTGCCGATCGCGCCTGATCCAGAATATGCGCCAGTTTGCCCCCCCGCAGATAGTGGGTGCGTTTGGCAATGCCGTGTTGCAGGGCAATCTGCCGGATCATTTTGCGCAACGGCGACTGGCCGCTTTCCAAGGGGTGGGCCTTGAACACAAGATGATGATGCGCGGGCGCGCCCTTGGCAAATCCGCTGATTACCTCGGCAATGAAGGCCTCCATGTTGTCAAACGACGAATGGGCCTGAAAACTGGCGTCATGTTCGAGTTGCAGCAAGGTAAGATGATAAGGAAAGCCACCAGCCTTGATCCGCTGTGTGGCCCAACGCCTGTGTAGCGCCAGCAGCGGCATCAGAAACAGACGCTTGGTGTAAAGCAGGGCTTCACGATGCACCGGAAGCGCGCGGTGCGGTCGGAAACCGGGGTAGCGCCCATTCCAGAACATTACAAACCAATGATAGAGCGCGCCATAAAAGATATGCTGGCGCATATCGCCCCAGTGGGATGGTGGTGTCGGCATATCAATGTCGGATTGCGCCAACCGCGCGCGCATTTCGGATACTGAAAAATCCATCAGGCGCGAATGGCCATTGCTGCCTGCCCTTTCATAAGTCACCCAATAGGGGCGCAGGTAGCCTTCTTCGAAAACATGGATACGCAGGCCCAGCAGTCTGGCCTGCCTGACGGCTTCGGCATGAGTCGGGCGGGTGTCCCCGTAAAGCACAATATCGGTGACCGCGCGGTCTTTGATAAGTGACTCAAGCCTGTCCGGCCATGCAGAAAGCTCATCCTGAAAGGGAATATATCCCGGTGCACCGGCCCAGAATGCTGCATCCCCTGCGTTAAAGCCAACCCGCCAGACAGCGACGTCCGCCTTGCGCAGCATCTGCCCCAACTGCCGGAAGAAAGGACCATGCGGGCCTTGCAGAAAAAGAAACGTCTTGCGGTCTGGCATCATTGCGTTGTGTGGGCTGTTTGCGTTCCCCTTACTGACCTGATTGGCACGTTCTGGCAAGCGTCCGGCTTGCCGGAACATGCATGAAAGGCTAGGTCAGAGCAAAGCAGATAAGGACGCGCGATCATGTTCACGGGAATCATCACTGATATCGGTACGATACTGGAGCTTGAACAGCGCGGTGACCTGCGTGCACGGATCGGCACGGGCTATGATATCGGCGGCATTGAAATTGGCGCCTCGATTGCCTGCAACGGTGTTTGCCTTACGGTGATCGCACTTGGCAGCACACCGCAGAACTGGTTCGATGTCGAAATCTCGGCCGAAACTGTGGGCGCCACCAACGTGGGCGACTGGGCCGTTGGTGGGCGCCTGAACCTTGAGCGTGCGCTGAAGGTCGGTGACGAATTGGGCGGGCATATTGTATCGGGCCATGTGGATGGGGTCGCCGAGGTGATTGCCATGCAGGCCGAAGGCGACAGCACAAGGGTCACATTCCGCGCGCCCGAAGACCTGGCGCGCTTCATCGCGCCCAAAGGGTCGGTCGCGCTTAACGGTACGTCACTTACGGTGAATGCGGTGGACGGTGCGGAGTTTGGCGTGAACTTCATCCCCCACACCAAGACGGCAACAACCTGGGGTGACGTTTCTGTTGGTGATCGCATCAATCTCGAGATCGACACCATGGCCCGCTATGTCGCGCGCCTGCGGGACTATGCCTGACCGATGATCGCGGGGATCGGGCATAATTCAGGGCAGGTGGACGCGCCTGGCAAAAGCTGGCGCAGGCATGTCTGGCAGAAGGCCCGGAAAGATCTTATGCCGACACTGCCCATCGAGGTGGTCCGTCTGCGTGTCCGCCGTGCGGCGGAACTGGGCTTGCCCTATAAGACCTACGCTGGCATCCGCGCAAGCACAGGGCACGATCTGATCGGGTTCCTGTTTTCTAACAATGCCTTGCAGGTGCTGCGCGACGGGCAAGAAATGCCATCCGCACGCAAGGCAAAACTTGCCGGTTTGGTCCGGGTTGACTGTGCAGGTGTTGCCCACAGGCCTGTCACGCCTACCCATCTTGCCGCGCAGTCAGGGCTTTCGGGCGCCTATCCGGCCCCCGCCTTCAGCAACAGTTGGGCAGATATGCGCGATCAGGTGCAGGCGATCATAGTGGCGCACGGGCACCCCCCCGACCGCGTTCTGATCGTGGGTGACACCGCCTTCGAGAGAGAATGGGCCGAGGCAGGCCGGACGGCAGGCTATTTGCAGGCGGATCAGTTCTTTCCTGCGCTCAAGTGATTGACGCAAGCCCGCCCATCAGTGCTTTTCAAAGCACCTTTGCTGGGCTATCTGCCTGTGCGATAGGCCTGCGGAGATGCCCATGAACCATAATTTCGAAACCCCCGGTCCGGTTGAGCGCGATTGGTCTGATGCGATTAGCAAGATCGAAGACATCATCGAGGACGCCCGCAACGGCAAGATGTTCATCCTTGTGGACCATGAGGATCGCGAAAACGAAGGCGATCTGGTCATCCCCGCGCAGATGGCGACGCCCGATGCAATCAACTTCATGGCCACACATGGTCGGGGTCTGATCTGCCTCACGTTGCCCAGCGAACGGATTGATGCGCTGGGGCTGCCGCTGATGGCCTCGCACAATTCGTCGCGCCATGAAACCGCGTTTACCGTCAGCATCGAAGCGCGCGAAGGCGTCAGCACCGGCATTTCTGCCCATGACCGCGCGCGCACTGTGTCCGTCGCGATTGATGCCTCAAAAGGGGCGGCGGATATCGCAACCCCCGGTCACGTCTTTCCACTGCGCGCCCGCGAAGGTGGCGTCCTCGTCCGCGCAGGGCACACGGAAGCTGCCGTTGATATCAGCCGACTTGCAGGGCTCAATCCATCGGGTGTGATCTGCGAAATCATGAAAGAAGATGGCGAGATGGCCCGCCTGCCGGACCTGATTGCCTTTGCACAGCTGCATAACCTCAAGATCGGGACAATCAGTGACCTGATCGCCTATCGGCGCCGCCACGACAATCTGGTACGTGTGCGCGAAACCAGTACCATCCAGTCCGAATTCGGTGGCGAATGGGAATTGCGTATTTACACGGACGAAACCCAAGGGGCCGAGCATATCGCGCTGATCAAGGGTGATATTGCAACGCCCGGACCTGTGCTGGTGCGCATGCACGCTATGGACCCGATGCTGGACGTTGTCGGGGTGGGACCAAAAGGGCGGCGCAACGAATTTGGCGACGCGATGCAATTGATCGCTGACGAAGGACGCGGCGCGCTGGTCCTGCTGCGCGATGTGCATATGAAACTGGACCCGAGCGAAGAGGCCACACCACAGACTTTGCGGCAGTACGGCCTTGGGGCGCAGATCCTGAGTTCGCTTGGATTGCATGAAATCGAACTGCTGACCAATTCACCACGTCCGAAGATTGTAGGTCTTGATGCCTATGGCCTTGAGATTGTCGGGACGCGCAAAATCTCGGAGATTGGCTAATGGCCGGACCGTCGCACTACATTATGCCGCTGCCGGACTTCGACAAGCCGGTGAAAATCCTGATCGTGGCGTCGCCCTACTACAAGGATATCTCGGACAATCAGATCGCCGGTGCCAAGGCCGAGATCGAAAAGGCCGGTGCCACATGGGAGATCGTCGAGGTGCCCGGGGCGTTGGAAATTCCCACCGCTATCGGGATTGCCGAACGGATGAGCAACTTTGACGGCTATGTGGCCCTGGGCTGTGTGATCCGCGGTGAAACAACGCATTACGATACTGTGTGCAACGACAGCAGCCGCGCGATCCAGTTGCTTGGGCTGCAGGGGCTGTGCATTGGGAACGGTATCCTGACGGTCGAGAACCGCGCGCAGGCCGAGGTACGTGCCGATCCTGCCGAAATGAACAAAGGCGGCGGGGCTGCGGCTGCGGCCTTGCACCTGATTGCGCTCGCCCGTAAGTGGGGCAAGGCCGAGAAAGGCGTGGGCTTTGCCCGCGACATCCTGATGGCTGGCGATACGGACAACAAGACCACTCCATGACTCTTTCGAACAACCAGAAACGCAAAATGAAATCCGCGGCCCGGCTTTATGCCGTGCAGGCCCTGTTCCAGATGGAGGCCTCGGGCCAGACCGTCGATCAGGTCACGCGCGAGTTCGAGGATCATCGGCTGGGTGCTACCTACGAAGAAGGCGAGATGACCGAAGGCGACGTGGATACATTCCGCGGGCTGATGGAAACGGCGGTCGACGATCAGGCGATGATTGACCAGATGACCGACCGTGCGCTCGTAGCAAAATGGCCGATTGCCCGTATCGATCCCACCTGGCGCGCCCTGTTCCGTGCAGCAGGGGCAGAGTTTGTGCAAAAACAGACACCGCCCAAGGTGGTGATCAGCGAATTTGTCAGCATTGCCGAAGCCTTTTCGGCCGATGGCAAGGAACCCAAGTTCGTCAATGCTGTGCTGGATCATATGGCGCGTGAAGCGCGGCCAGAGGCTTTTGGCGGATAGAGATGTGATTTGCTATCCGCGCCAGCCACATTATGTTAGGCGGCAGGAGGACAGTGGATGCACCCTGAAAACGAACCTCACCTGATGCGCCTTTACCTGCGCCATTGCGCAATCGGCTTTGCGCTGTCTGCGGTGTTTGTGGGGTTAATCCTTTGGCGTGATGTTGCGGGCCTCGGGTCACTGATCGCGGGATCGGACATCGGCTGGCTGGCCGCATTTCTTCTGTGGTTCTTCCATGGGACTGTTTTTGGCAGCGTGCAGTTCGCTATCGTTGTCATGTCGCAAGCCAATGATGATGACGATGACGACCACCGCGGTATGCTGGTTCCGGTGCGTGTTGCTGCCGAGACGCGCAAGAGCGGTCTTTGATCAGACCCTTGCTTAAGTAAATATATGGTATGGAAATGGTGCTGCCGTCATTCCGCAGGACGCGCTGCAAGCTGCGTGATCGGGCATGTCTTGTAAAAGTGACGGGAACCGCGGCAACCGTAGAGGTAACTCATCCCGAGGACCTGTGTATACAGGTGGGCGCCAGGTAATCAGACCAGGATCCAAACAGAGCCAGCTCCCTCGGATTTGCTTAAGGCCACTGGATTTGTACCTATGGTATACGAGAGGCGCAGAACCCGTCGCTCAACAGGTAGGCGGGCAGGTCGGGAAGGGCAAGGCCCGAGATGCTTATTCGTCGATATCGCCGCGGATCAGCCACCCTTTGGCGCCGACCATTTCGGCTGGGGCGTAACCTAGAAGCACACGCTCGGCGATTCCTACGAAAATCAAAGCCATGGAAACTTCGAAAAAAGAGATATTCGTTAACAGTGACATGGGTCGCGTTCCTTTTTGCTTGCCTTCATGTCTAAGTAACGAAGCGGTCCAAAACGTGACGCTCAGGTGACGTTTCCCCCCGAATGCCGGTATATTCGGGCGAAATTGCGTCACATGGCTGTCCTGATTAGATGAACGAAAGATGGCGAAAATCACATAAAGTTATGATTTTGATAGGAAAAAATTGGGCGCCATTGTCAATCCGGCGTGATTGGCGGGCATTGTTTCCGTCAAAGCCGGGGCATGCTCTGACCCAATTGCCGAGAATCAGTAGTATATTATGTATTGCGTTTTGTTCACGTATTGTTCAGGTTTCTGTGCATGCCTGATGACTACGATACACCCAGCCTTATGCCCGGCCAGCTATTGGCCCGGGGCGTGTCGCGCGCCCTGCGTAGCCATGATTTTGTCAGCGTCGAAGAACTCGTGCCCACGTCAGGCCTGCGTGTTGATGTGATGGCTCTGGGCCCGAAGGGTGAGATCTGGGTTATCGAATGCAAGTCTGGCCGTGCCGATTTCCAGTCTGATCACAAATGGCAGGGTTATCTGGAATGGTGTGATCGCTTCTTCTGGGCGGTAGACAGCGATTTCCCGACCGAGCTGTTGCCGGAACAAACCGGGTTGATCATCGCCGATGCCTATGACGCCGAGATTGTCCGCATGGGGCCAGAAGTCAGGCTGGCACCTGCGCGGCGCAAAGTGATGGTGCAGAAATTTGCGCGCCATGCAGCAATCAGGGCGCAGGCCGCACGTGATCCGGGATGCGTTAGCGCTTTTTGACGGCGCGCGCGGCCATGGCAGCTGCCTTGATTTCCTCTGCGATCTCGTCCGCCTCTTCGGGATCAAAATCCATCGGAATCTCGATGCCGTCAGCTTCGACGAATATCCGCACCATCCCCAGATCGGTCGGGCCGATCTGCATGTTGGCCTCGATGTCGCGCTCGTTGTTGATACCCATGTCGGTCCCTTTGAACTGCTGGTAATTTTCCTACAGCGCGGTGGGCTTGATTGGCAAGGGCGTGGGGGGCAAAGATACGGAATGGAATTTACGCTGCGCCCCTTTGCCGCTGATGATGCCGACTGGCTCGTGCACGAGCATGCGACCCATTACGCGCAGGTCGAGGGATTCGACGACAGCTTTGGTCCCTTGGTTGCACAGATCGTTCAATCGTTTCTGGTGCAGCATGATCCAGATCGCGAAGCGGGATGGATTGCACATCAGGGGCAGACGCGCCTGGGCAGCATCTTTTGTGTGCGAAAAGACGCGCAGATTGCCAAGCTGCGCCTGTTCTACGTGGTCGAAAAGGCAAGGGGGTGCGGTGTCGCGCAGGCCTTGCTTGACCAGTGTTTGGGCTTTGCGCGGGGTGCCGGATACAAGGGGCTTACACTGTGGACCCATGAAAGCCATGTTGCCGCAGGGCGGATCTACAAACGCAACGGCCTGACACGTACCCGCGCCGCGCCGGTTCATTCCTTCGGTGTCGATCTGGTGGAAGAGACCTGGGAGATTGCGTTCTAGGGGACTTGCAATCATGATCCCATCCCGCTAGATCGGCGATGTTGCCGCCTTAGCTCAGTTGGTTAGAGCACTGGTTTGTGGAGCCAGGGGTCCCCCGTTCGAGCCGGGGAGGCGGTACCACCCTCCCACAGGTTAGCGCTGCTTGCAGCTGTCGGAGCCTCCGGCGGGAGTGTGTTGGCCTAGATGAAGGAGCAGGCGCATGTCCGGGATCGTGCAGTTCGTCATTGCGCCAAATCCGCCGCCAAGACTGGACAAGGCTTTGGGCCGTGATGTCCCGGACGAAGCTGCGCTGAGCCGGTCGCGTCTTGCAAAGTTGATTGCCGAAGGTGCTGTTGCGGTTGACGGCATCGTGGTGACAGACCCGCGCCACCGGATCGCCGCAGGTGCAGTGGTGGCTGTCACTGTTGCCGCGTCCGAAGAAAGCCATATCGTTGGTGAGGACATTCCACTTGATGTGGTGTTTGAAGATGATGATCTGATTGTTGTGAACAAGCCTGCCGGCATGGTCGTGCATCCCGCACCAGGGACACCCGGCGGAACGCTGGTGAACGCCTTGATACATCATTGCGGAGAGACACTTTCTGGTGTCGGCGGGATGAAGCGCCCCGGCATCGTACACCGCATTGACAAGGAAACGACGGGGCTCTTGGTTGTCGCGAAAACCGACCGCGCCCATCATCATCTGGCCGAACAATTTGCCGCGCATAGCGTGGAGCGCCGCTATCTTGCCATATGCTATGGGTTGCCAGACCAGAACGATCCGCGCCTGCGCGGCATCAAGGGTACGTCTTTCGAGCCGGGGAACATTCTCAAGATCCAGACCTTTCTCGGTCGCCACCGGACCGACCGCCAGAGGCAAGCAGTTTCGTTCACTGCGGGGCGCCACGCCGTCACGCGCGCGCGCATCGTCGAGCCGCTGGGCACCCCGCCATGCGCGGCATTGATCGAATGCTGGCTGGAAACGGGGCGCACCCATCAGATCAGGGTCCACATGGCCCATTGCGGCCATGCTTTGATCGGTGATCCTGTCTATGGCGGGCGGCGTAAACTGTCGCCCAAGGCCATCGGAGAGGCAGGCGTTGCGGCTGTTGCAGCATTCCCGCGTCAGGCCCTTCATGCGGCCAGTCTGGGCTTTGAACACCCCGTGACAGGCGCTTTCTTGCAGTTCGAGGCGGAAATCCCCCAAGACATGCGTGATCTATTGCGCGCTCTTGGCGGTCGGGGCTGAAATAATTGATCCCATGTGCGTGAGCGCACGTCAAACTGCCTCGCAAAACTGAACTGATTGGTTCATATTATCGATAACGGAATCGCGTCGGCGCCTCTTGAAAGCGGATGTCAGCGCTACCATATCAATGTTAAGCCTTTATACATAGGAGGGCAGATACAGTGAGTAACTACAAGAATTTACCAGCGCCAACCCCCGAGGGTGGCTTGAACCGCTATATGCAGGAAATCCGCAAGTTCCCGATGCTGGAACCTGAGGAAGAATATATGCTGGCCAAGCGCTGGGTGGATCATGAGGATACCGAGGCCGCCCACAAAATGGTGACCTCACACCTGCGACTGGCGGCCAAGATTGCCATGGGCTATCGCGGCTATGGCCTGCCACAGGCCGAAGTGATCTCGGAAGCGAATGTGGGGCTGATGCAGGCCGTGAAACGCTTTGACCCTGAAAAGGGCTTCCGGCTGGCCACATATGCCATGTGGTGGATCAGGGCGTCGATCCAGGAATATATCCTGCGGTCCTGGTCCTTGGTGAAGCTGGGAACAACGTCGGCGCAAAAGAAACTGTTCTTCAACTTGCGTAAAGCCAAGAACCGGATCGGTGCGCTGGAAGACGGCGACCTGCGTCCCGAAAATGTGGAACGCATCGCACATGATCTTGGCGTGACCGAAGATGAAGTGATTTCCATGAACCGCCGTCTGTCCGGTGGTGACGCATCGCTGAACGCAACAGTCAGTGCGGATGGCGAAGGTGCTGCGCAATGGCAGGATTGGCTTGAGGACGAAAGTGCAGACACTGCAGCCGAGTATGAAGCGAGTGACGAACTGGACGCGCGTCGCGAGTTGCTGGCTGAAGCGATGGGTGTGCTGAACGATCGTGAGAAAGACATCCTGATGCAGCGTCGCCTGTCGGAAGAGACTGTCACGCTGGAAGACCTGAGTGGCCAGTATGATGTCAGCCGTGAACGAATCCGCCAGATCGAAGTGCGTGCGTTCGAAAAGCTGCAAGCAAAGATGCAGGAGCTCGCGCGGCAGAAGGGCATGTTGGCCGACGCATAACATAAGGCTGCGATGACACACGCCGAACCCCGCCAAACGCTTTGGCGGGGTTTTGTTTTGCCGCGCAAAGAGATGTTTCCCTTCCGTGAGCGTTGGCGCTAACATCTTGCGCAACAGGGAGACAACAATGACGCCACTACGATGGGGCATCCTGGGTGCCGCCAAATTTGCTCAAGAACATATGGGCCCCGCAATCCATGCCGCGAAAGGCGCGGAGTTGGCCGCACTTGCAACGTCAAGCGCTGATAAAGCTGCGGGATTTCAGGCTTTTGCCCCGCGATTGCGGGTGCATGACAGCTATGACGCCTTATTGGCCGATCCCGAAATTGACGCGGTCTATATTCCCTTGCCCAACCATCTTCATGTCGAATGGAGCCTCAAAGCACTTGCTGCGGGAAAGCATGTGCTATGCGAAAAGCCGATGACACTGCAGGCGGTCGAGTTTGATCAACTGATTGCTGCACGTGACGCGGCAGGAAAACTGGCCGCCGAGGCTTATATGATTGTGCATCACCCGCAATTCATCCGCGCCCGCACACTTGTGCAGGGTGGTGCGATCGGTCAACTGGTCCATGTCGATGCAACTTTCAGCTTTTTCAATGACGATGCCGCAAATATCCGCAACAAACCCGAGGCTGGCGGCGGTGGCCTGCGTGATATCGGTGTGTACACGTTCGGTGCGGCCCGTTTTGTCACGGGCCAAGAGCCAAAGGCGATCCCCTATGCCAAGTTGCGACTGGAAAACGATGTCGATGTCTTTGCGCAAGTGGCGGCCGACTTTCCCGGGTTTACCTATGCAGCAACCGTTTCAATGCGGATGTTCCCACGACAGACTATCGTTTTTCACGGAGAGAAGGGAGTACTGACCCTGACCTGCCCGTTTAACGCCAATGTCTTTGATATCGCCACACTTACCCTTGAAAACGAGGCACAGTCGGTCACGACCGAGCGGTGGCCTGCCGTGAACCAATATGTGCTGCAGGTGGAAAACTTCTGCAAATCGGTGCAAACTGGCGTCGACTATCCATGCCCGCTTGAATTTTCGCGTGGCACCCAGCACATGATGGATATGGTTTTTGCGGCAGGCGGGCATCCTGCATAGGAGAAGACGATGGCCAAGGATCAGGACAACCCGGATTTCGACGTCGAAACCGATTACGAGAATATCTGGCTGCGCCTGTTGCACATGGTTATCATTGCCGTGTTGATGAGCATGGCCAGCACTTTGCTGGGGTTCATGACGGTCGCCCAGTTCCTGATCATGGTTTTCAACAAGCGCGAACCCAATGAGCAGCTAGCCGAGATGGGCACCACCATGGGTGTCTGGATGGCCAAGGCCGCCCGCTATCAGACTGCCGCCAGCGAAGTGAAACCCTGGCCCTGGACCGAGTTGGACTGATGTCCAACTTGCGCACTTGTCTTTGGTTTGATGGCAACGGTGCGGCTGCGGCAGAATTCTATGTTGGTCTGATCCCGGGCTCTGCAATTGAAACGCAATCTGCAAAGGGTACCGAGCCGCTGATGGTGCATTTCCACTTGGCGGGTGTGCCCTATGTCGCCCTGAACGGCGGGCCGCATCACGCGTTGTCACCTGCAGCCTCTATTATGGTGATGACACACGATCAGGACGAAACGGACCGCTTGTGGCATGCACTTATCGCAGATGGCGGTAAGGAAAGCCGCTGTGCATGGTGCGTGGATCGCTTTGGAATGTCCTGGCAAGTGGTACCCGAAGCGCTGCCGCGCACAGTCGGCGGAACCGACCCTCAAGGTGCCGCGCGCGCGACAAAGGCGATGCTGGAGATGTCGAAGATCGATATTGCCGCGCTTGAAGCCGCCTACAGAGGCGACGCCTAGTCTTCCATTGCTTCCAATTCGTCTATGAAGCCTTCGATCATCGACAGGCCCTTGTCCCAGAACTTGGGATCAGAGGCATCAAGTCCGAAGGGTGCCAGCAATTCTTTGTGGTGCTTGGACCCGCCTGCGCGCAGCATGGCGAAATATTTTTCGCGGAAATCCGGGTCACCCTCGGCGTAGACCGCATAAAGCGCGTTCACCAACCCGTCGCCAAAGGCATAGGCGTAGACGTAGAAAGGCGAGTGCACGAAGTGGGGGATATAGGCCCAGAAGGTTTCGTACCCTTCGGCGAAGTCGAAGACCGGCCCAAGGCTTTCGGCCTGCACAGACATCCACAAGGCGTTGATGTCATCCGGTGTAAGTTCACCCTCGGCACGCGCTGCGTGCAGTTTGCATTCGAAATCGTAGAACGCGATCTGCCGGACGACAGTGTTGATCATATCCTCGACCTTGCCTGCGAGGAGGATCTTGCGTTCTTCTTTGGTCTGCGCCCCGTCAAGCAGTTTCTGGAAGGTCAGCATTTCACCAAAGACAGAGGCTGTTTCGGCCAAAGTCAGCGGGGTTGAGGACAAAAGCTCGCCTTGTTCGGCGGCAAGGACCTGATGCACACCGTGGCCCAGTTCATGGGCCAATGTCATGACATCGCGCGGTTTTCCCAGATAGTTGAGCATCACATAAGGATGTACGGGCGTCACTGTGGGGTGGGCGAAAGCACCCGGTGCCTTGCCCGGTTTCACGGCGGCGTCGATCCAGCCGTCGCTGAAAAAGGGTTTGGCAAGGTCGGCCATCTTGGGGTCGAATCCGGCATAGGCGTCCATGACGGTTCGGGTGGCTTCATCCCAGTTCACGATTTTATCGCTTTCCATCGGAAGCGGCGCGTTGCGGTCCCAGACCTGCATCCGCTCAAGGCCCAGCCATTTGGCTTTCAAGGCATAATAGCGGTGCGACAGACGCGGATAGGCAGCCACGACAGCATCGCGCAGCGCCTCTACCACTTCGGGTTCAACGTGGTTGGACAAATGCCGCCCTGTCTGCGGGGTGGGCATTTTGCGCCAGCGGTCCTCGATCTCTTTTTCCTTGGCCAGCGTGTTGTGGACGCGGGAAAAAATCTTGATGTTTTCCTGAAACACGGCAGCCAGTGCATGTGTCGCCATCTCGCGCTTTTCGCGGTTCTGCTCGGTCAGCAGGTTGAGCGTGGCTTCGAGATTCAGCTTTTCGCCATCCACATCGAATTCCAGCCCTGCCATTGTTTCATCAAAGAGCCGGTTCCATGCTGCGGCGCCCACCGTTGACTGGTCATGCAGGAATTTCTCCAACTCATCCGACAACTGATAGGGTTTCATGGCCCGCATGCGGTCAAATACCGGTTTGTAGCGCGCAAGATCGGCATTCGCGTCAAGCAGGTTGGCAAGGTGATCATCCTCCAGCCGGTTGAACTCAAGCCCGTAGAACACCAGCGGTGTGGTGTATTTGGTGACTTTGTCCTGACAGTCGGCCATGAATTTCGCACGTGCACTGTCGGTCGTGCACTGATAGTACCGCAGTCCCGCAAAGGACATGATCCGCCCTGCAATCACGTCGATCTGCTCATAGCGTTGGACAGCGGTCAGTAATCCTGCAGCATCAAGATCGGCAAGCTTGCCCTCATAGGACTCCGCGAAATCGGCGCATTCTTTTTCCAGCCATGCCATATCGCGCGCCAGTTCGGGGCTGTCGGTGGCGGGGTAGAGATCGCTCAGGTCCCACTCGGGCAGGTTGCCAAGATCCTTCCCACCGCTGGTGTTGGCATCAAAGACGGGCTGGGGGAATGGCATAGGATAACCTCTGTTTTTCATGTGTTGGGGCATACATAGGCAGTGTTGCAAAAAGTGTTAAGGGCGATCAGCCATAGGTGGCCAACATCTGTCGAAGATCATCCAGCGTATTAGCCTCATCCACCGGTTTGTCGCGCCGCCAGCGCAGCATCCGCGGAAAACGCAGGGCCACGCCGGATTTGTGGCGCGGGCTGGCCTGAATCCCCTCGAATGCGATCTCGAACACATGTTCGGGGGGCACCTGACGGACCGGACCAAACCGTTGCAGCGTGTTCTTGCGGACCCATGCCGTGATCTCCCGAAATTCTTTGTCTGTGAGGCCGGAATAGGCCTTGGTGAAGGGCACAAGGTCGTTGCCGTTGCGCACTGCAAAAGTGTAGTCGGTGAACAGGTTCGCACGCCGTCCGTGCCCTGCCTGGGCATAGATCATCACCGCGTCGATGGTCAGCGGATCGACCTTCCATTTCCACCAGTCACCCCGTTTACGGCCCGCAAGATAGGGGCTGTCGCGGCGCTTGAGCATCAGCCCTTCGGCATTCAGGTCGCGTGACTGGTCGCGCGCGGCACGCAGATCATCCCATGTCTGGAAAGGTACGGAGGCGGACAAGCGCAACGGGGCTGCGGCAGGGGCATCCTTTATCAGATCCCCTAACGCCGCGCGGCGGTCTTTCAGAGGTTGATCGCGTACATCCACCCCCTGATGTTCCAAAAGGTCATAGGCCATCAGGATCACAGGGGCCTCGGCCAGAAGTTTCTTTGGCACCGTCTTGCGCCCGATCCGTTTTTGCAGCGCGTTGAAAGACAGGGGCTTTTCATCAGCGAAGGCCAGCACCTCGCCGTCGATCACCGTACCATCGGGCAGGTAGTCGCGCAGTTGCGCGAATTCGGGAAAGCGCTCTGTCATCAGGTCTTCGCCGCGTGACCACAGGTGATGTTCGCCGCCCCGCACAATCAGTTGCCCACGAATGCCGTCCCATTTGCGCTCTGCGCTCCAGTCGGCGGGCGCGCCCAGATCATCGAAGTCATCCAGTTGATAGGCCAGATAGAAAGGGTAGGGGCGCGACAGGTCCGCTGTGGGATCATCCGCTTCGATCAGCGCCTCCCAAGTTGTTGTGTCCGGGGTCCAGTTGCCCATCAGCTTGTGGGTCAGTTCCGGTTCCGGCTGGCCGGTGGCCTGTGCCAGCGCGCGGGTGATCAGTTTGGCGCTGACGCCGATACGGAAACCGCCTGTCAGCAGCTTGGTAAAAAGGAACCGCTCGGTCTGGGGCAGGCTGTTCCAAGCGGAAAGAATACCTGCCTTTCGTGCCTCTTCTTCCAGCAAGGAAAGTGATTTGATATATTGTATCCAGTGCGTTAGCGTACGGTCTTCATTTTCTGTCGCAGGCGGCAGGACAAGGGCGATCGTCTCGGCCAGATCGCCGACGATGCTATAGCTTTCCTCGAACAACCAATCAGGCAGCCCCGCTACCTCTGCCGCCCATTCCCGCAGACGGGTGGCGGTGATTGTGCGCTTGGGGCGGCGTCCGGTAAAAAGGGCGATGGTCC
>CAZTKF010000054.1:0-19129 GCA_964614205.1 uncultured Loktanella sp.
ACCACATCGCGGGTCGCGCGTTCGCCCTTGGCATCATAGTCGAACATGAAACGCTGACCTGCGTGATTGATCAATTGGCCACCTGCACCGCGTAGCCCCTCTTCCAGCACCGTGCCGGTCATCCGCGTATGATCACCGGCAAGAAGACCGGTTGGGTGGAATTGCACCATTTCCATATCGCGCAGCGGAAGACCCGCGCGCAGGGCCATGGCCAGCCCGTCCATCGTCTTGTCGCCCGATGGGGTGTGGTACTTGTACATGGTCGGCCCGCCGCCCGTGCCCATCAGCACCGTCTTGGCCCGCACAAGGCGGAACTTGCCCGTGCGCATATCGATCATCAAGACACCCGCAAGCGCTGATCCGTCCTTTGTCGGGATCAGACCAACGGCACGATGCTCTTGCAGCTTTTCCACCCCCGAGGCGAGGACCTTTTCCATCAGCCGGTTGATGATCTCGATCCCGGTAAGATCGCCTTTGTGAACGGTGCGGTCTGCCGTTTGGCCTGCGAATGCCTTTTGGTGAAGCGACCCGTCAGCATTGCGATCAAAAAAACAGCCGACCTCGTTCTCCAGTTCGCGGACCCGGACGACAGCCTGCTCGCACAGCCGCCACGCCATGTCCTGATTGGGCAGCCACTTGCCTCCGTTGATCGTATCCATGAAATGCCGTTCGACCGTGTCGCCGCCACCAAGCGCCACATTATAGCCGCCCTGCACCATGCGTGTGCAGCCGCATTTCCCGATCAGGCCCTTCACGGCAATGGTAATTCTGCTGCCTTCGGGGGCTGTCTGCTTTGCGTGTAACGCAGCAAACAACCCTGCCCCGCCGGTGCCAAGGATCAGGATATCGGTATCATGTCGTTGGATGTCGGAAACGCGCATATCAAATCGCCTTCAGGAAAAAGAGTGCGGCAATCAGGAAAGACACCGCCGCGGCCCCCGCCGCCAATGTCTTTTGCGGAGCAGACCATGGCAGCCACTCCAGCGCCATCAGTCGCAAGCCACCGAACATGTGCACGGCAAGCAGGAAGACCAGCCCGAATTCAGCCAGTTTGACCACCCCCGCCTCGGTCAGATGCAGGAAGCCGTCCAGCTTTGCAGGGTCCGTCACCGCCAGGGCCAGTACCCAGAAATGCGCGGGAAGGAACAGGGCAAGACCCAAGCCTGACAGCCGGTGCAGGACATAGGCCAGCCACAATGGGTGCGCCCGCGATGTGATGCCTCTTGTCGCACTCATGCGCCCATCCCCCCCGCAAAGGTCACGGCCCAGACCGCACGAGCGCCCAAGGCGAAAAGCCCAAGTCCCGTCAGCCACATGAAGGCATCAAGGGCCGCGCCTTTCAGCCCGCCCCATTCGAACGCAATCGCGCGCAGCCCTATGGCACCGTGGATTGCGACGGCAACCACGAAAGTTCCGTAGAACAGGAACCACAAGACCGACCCTTGCGTGCGCCCAAGGATTTCAGCAGCACTCAGCCCGCCCTGAATAGCATAGATCATCACAGCAAGGTGCCCCAGCACCAGCGGCGCCATCAGCAGGGCAGTCACCCGTTGCAGCATATAAAGGTGGAGGTTGAGCATCAGCACCCCCTTTTGAAGAATGATTTTGCGGTTTCCCGCTTGAGCCCCGCAATCGCGGACATCGGGTCAAGATCATTGGGGCAGTAGGCGGTGCATGACCCCATGGAATGGCAGTTGTGGCACCCGCCTCTGGCTGACACCGCATCCAGAATCGCGCTGCGCCCTTCGTCCTTGGCGTCATTCAGCAGTGTCCACGCGCGCTGCAAAGCGGCCGGACCAAGATAGTCTTCGTTGGCCGTCACTGTGTCACAGGCCGCATAGCACACCGAGCAATTGATACACTCGATCCCGGCATTCGCCGCGACGCGCGCGGGCGTTGTGGCGTCAACCGGCGCGATTGGATCATCGCGGGTCAAGGCCCCGTGGTGCACACCTTCCGCCGCAACCCATTTGTCAAAAAAGGGGTCCATATCGACAGCAAGGTCCTTGATCACGGGCAGATTGCGCAGCGGGCCAATGGTGACGGCATTTCCCTCAAGCACTTTGGAAATATGCGTCCGGCAGGTCCAGCGCGGCACGCCGTTCACCATCATCGCGCAGCTGCCACACATGCCCACGCGGCAAGCGAAACGATAGCTTAACGTCGGATCGGCGTTTTGCTGGACCCATGACACGACATCCAGAACGGTCTGATTTTCATACGCTGGCACGTCAAAGACGGTCTGGACCCCCGGTGTGTCATCACCACGATCTATCGTTACTTTCAAATTGTCTTTGGTCATGACAGGTGATGTCTTCCAGATGTGGCGGCTGCTGTGCGGCACCATAGCTGATAGAAGACCTTAATAAACGCGAATAAATCTTTCGGTTTTTGTTAGTTAACGTTTCCAAATGCCGAGGTAGAAAGGCAGAAATGACAGAAGAGTCCAGACAATTGCTGCAACAGGCTTTCGCAGCCCGCTACGGCGACGCGCCCGCGCTGGAAGCGACGGCTTTGCAAAGCGACTTGCTGCAGTCCATGGCCACGCGCGGATCGTGCCGCGCGTTTCTGGACAAACCTGTGCCTGATGATTGGGTAAAGGTGCTCTGTGCCACGGCTCTTGCCGCGCCGACAAAAAGCGACCTGCAACAGCGCGATATCATACTGCTGCAATCCAAAGTGGTTCGTCAACGTATGTCCGATCTGGTGCAAGGTCAGGCATGGGTTGCGGATGCACCGATGATTGCGGTCTTTTGCGGGAACAACCGCCGCCAAAGACTGCTGCACGCATGGCACGATGTGGCCTTCGCCAACGATCATCTCGATGCTTTTTTCAATGCAACGGGGGACGCCGCTATCGCTATGGGCGCATTTGTGACGGCGGCAGAGGCGCTTGGCCTGGGGTGTTGCCCGATCAGTGCGGTGCGCAATGAAGCCGCGGCCGTATCGGAGTTGCTGGACCTACCCGATCATGTGTTTCCATTCGCGGGCCTTGCCTTTGGCTATCCCATGGCTCCGCCCGTGATCTCCAAGCGGCTGCCGCTGGCGGTGACCTGTCACACCGACCGCTATCGGGAAGACAACCTGCAAGACGCCGTCGCCCGATATGATGTGACGCGCGCCGAAGCACAGCCCTATAAGACGCTGCGCTTTCCTGAACAGTTCGGGCAAAGCGAAACCTACGGTTGGTCCGAAGACAAAGTCAGACAATACAGCGCCCCCGAACGCGACACATTCGGGCGCTACATCCGCGGACAGGGGTTCGTGCTGGACTGAAGAGACCTTGACCACCAGTTATTGCGTAAAATCTGTAATGACAGCTGTTCCCGGCGGGGTCGGTCCTTTCATCGCACGCAATTCGGCGCTGGCGCCTGAAAGAGTGACTTCGCGGTCCAACATCGGGCTGAGGTCAACATCGCCGCGCTCGATCATGCCCAGCAGTGACGGATACTTCCATGAAGGCATACCGCGCGTGCCATAGAACGCCAGTTGCTTGGCATAGATCGCGCGCATGTTGATCTGCATGATGCCATCACCGGCGGGCATGCCCACATGAACATGGCGGCCCAGCGTTGCCAGACATTCGACCGATGCGTTTGTTGTGGCTTCGATCCCCAGCGCCTCGATCGACACCTGCGCGCCTCCGCCTGTGATGTCACGGATCGCGGCGGGTACATCCTCTTTCAGCGCATTCACCGCAGCATCGGCCCCTAACTTTTTGGCATGGTTCAGTTTTTCTTCGACAATATCAACAACGACAACCCGCGCACCCAGCATTTTCGCCAACAGCAGCGATGACAGTCCGATCCCGCCTGTGCCATGCACCGCGACCCACTCGCCCGCGCGGACATTCGCACGGTCAGTCAAGGCGTGCCACGCGGTTGTCACACGGCACCCTAAGCCAGCTGCCAGCGCCGGAGACATGGCCTCGGGTAGATGAACAAGGTTGTGGTCGAAAGGGACCGCCACATATTCGGCATAAGCGCCCGGTGCACCGAACCCCGGAACAATGGCACTTTCACAAGTGTTGGATGCGCCGGTCTGGCAAGCAGGGCAATCGCCACATCCCAGAATGAACGGGGCAATCAACCGGTCACCAACTTTGTGTTTGGCCTGGGCACCTGCGGCGACAACCGTACCGCAGTATTCGTGACCAAGTATTGACCCATTGGAAACCTTGGGATGTTCACCGACCCACCCATGAAAATCAGAGCGGCAGACACCGCAGGCGGCGACCTGCAACACAACACCGTTCTCGGGGCAAACCGGATCCGGCACGGTTTCGATTGAAAGGTCTTGGTGAAAGTCTCTGACGACGGCGGCACGCATTATTGTCTTCCTTTGTGAGTGGTGGTCCTAGGCGTCCAATCCGGCAACGCACATGTATTTCACGGACAGATAGTCATCGAGGCCCTGACTTCCGCCTTCCTTGCCCATGCCGCTTTCCTTCAGGCCGCCAAAAGGGGCCTCGACGGTGGTGATCAGGCCGGAGTTGATCCCGATCAGACCGTATTCCAGCCGGTCGTTCAGCCGGAAGGTACGCCCCAGTGATTGCGTATAGGCATAGGCCGCCAGCCCGAACTCTGTCGCATTGGCCGCGGCAATAGCCTCTTCCTCGGTTTCAAATTTGAACACCGCAGAAAGCGGCCCGAAAATCTCTTCGGTGGCAACCTGCATATCCGCCGACGCACCGGACATAACGGTCGGTTCAAAGAACGTCCCGCCCTTTTCATGGCGCTTGCCGCCTGCGATAATCTGCCCCCCTTTGGACGTCGCATCGGCGATCATTGCCTCGACCTTTTGAACGCCGGCTTCGTCGATCATCGGGCCCTGATGGACACCCGCTACCGATCCGTCACCCACGACAAGCGCGTCGGTCGCTTCCTTCAAGCGCGCGACAAAGGCGTCATGGATACCCGCCTGAACGTAGAACCGGTTGGTGCAAACACATGTCTGGCCCATATTGCGATATTTCGCGATCATTGCACCTTCGATGGCTGCATCCAGATCGGCATCGTCGAAAACGATGAATGGCGCATTGCCGCCAAGCTCCATCGAGACTTTCTTGACCGTATCCGCTGACTGGCGGATCAATACCTTACCAACGTCGGTCGAGCCTGTGAACGTGACCTTGCGCACCAGCGGGCTTTGCATGATTGCCCCCCCGATCTTGCGGGCCGAGCCGGTCAGAATGTTGACGACACCGTCAGGAAAGCCGACGTCCTGACAAAGCTTACCCCATGCAAGCCCAGAAAATGGGGTTGCCGTGGCCGGCTTTGCAACGACAGTGCAGCCTGCCGCCAACGCAGGCCCAAGCTTGCGCGCCAACATGGATGACGGAAAGTTCCACGGCGTGATCGCAGCAACAACACCGACAGGATGGCGGGTGACCATCAGGCGGCGGTCGGCCGTGGGGGCGGGAACAATCTCGCCTTTGGCGCGCCGCACCTCTTCTGCAAACCAGCGGATATAGGCCGCCCCTATCGCAATTTCGCCACGTGCTTCGGCCACCGGTTTGCCCTGTTCGGCGGTCAGAAGTTGCGCCAGTGGCTCCTGATTGTCCATCAGAGCATCGTGCAGCCTATGCAAAAGGCCGACGCGATAACCCAGATCGCTGCGTGACCAGTCGACAAAAGCGGCAGACGCCGCCTGGATCGCCAGGTTGGTTTCATCCGTGCCGCAATCAGGGACCACCCCCAAGACTGCACCGGTGGCAGGATTGGTCACAGTCAGAGTGTCGCCACTGTTTGCATCAGACCAGCGGCCGGCAATCAGATTGGCCTGCTGCAACATGCCATTGAAGTCGTTCATTTGTCTTCTTTCCTCGGTGAAGTGCCGAAAAACCATCCGGGGGATTTCCTGGCGCAATGGGTTTCGGGCAAGTCTACGCGTAAGTCATGCTACAAAAAAGCCAATAACTCTTGCGATTTATGAAAGGCAAACTTTCACAACTGATGGAGCAGATAAGGCGCCACTATTGGTTGCGCAGCGGATCACTGATTTCACTTGCACCGTCAAAGGACCAAGCAATGTGACGCAGGGTTTTTGCTGCCGGACAGTCCTGATTGAAACCTGAAAAACTAGAAATGACCCACAACTGAGCAATACCCATCAGCCCACAGGCAGCGTATTCATCCAGCGTCTTTGTCGTGAATTAAATGGTGCCCCCACACGGACTCGAACCGCGGACCTACTGATTACAAATCAGTTGCTCTACCAGCTGAGCTATAGGGGCACTGGTGCACCGGAAAAGGTGCATCGGTTGAACCGAATGCGCGGCGTATAGCAGGGGAAAACGCCGGTGTGCAATGGTGTTTTCGCTTCGCTTGCGCAAAAAAGTGTCGAGCTCCCACAGCCCGCGACTATCGGTTTGCCGATCCGGCTTTCGCATCATGGAAATGCGCCTATGATGGCGGACAGGCAACCACCCGGAAAGGCATTCATGCAAATCGCATTTCATATCGGCGCGAATTGTACGGATGAAGACCGGCTGCTGAAATCCGCGCTCAGAAATGCCGATACCCTGCTCCGGCATGGCATCGCCGTTCCCGGTCCGGGCAAGTACCGCCGCCTGATCCGCGAGGCGATCGAGAGTCTGGACGCAGGTGCGCCATCGCAGGAAGCACGCGATGTGCTGCTTGACGCGATTGTCGAGGACGACGACATCAGCCGCCTTTTGCTGAGCAACGACAATTTTATCACCATCCCCAAACGGATATTCGATCACAGTGTCTTTTATCACCAGGCCGAGAGAAAGGTGCGCGGTCTGCGCGAGCTTTTTCCAAATGACAGCATCTCGCTTTTCATGGGGATACGCCACCCCGCCAGCTTCCTGCAGGAAACGGCGTCGCGCGCAGAGGTGAGCAGCCTTGCCCAGTACCTTGGTGTGCTGTCACCTGTCGAGGTCTTGTGGTCGGACGTGATCCGCAGGATCAGACGCGCGGCCCCCGATATACCTCTTTACGTCTGGTGCAATGAAGATACGCCCCTCATCTGGGAAGAGTTGATCCGCATCTTCACGGGGGTATCCGCGGATGTCGCGATTACCGGCCAGTTTGATGTCGTGTCGCATATCATAAGCAATGAAGGGATGGAGGCCCTGCGCGCACGCATCGCAGAGGTTCCCTCCGACGACATCGAGCAGCGTCAGGTCCTGATCGCCGATGTGATCGACGCGCATGCCTTGCCGGAGCTTGTCGAGGATACGATTGAGCTGCCCGAACTGGATACACCCTTGGTGCAGGCGATCACCGATGCCTATGAGGCCGATCTCGATGTCATCTCACAAATACAAGGGGTGGATCTGATCCTGCCTTTCGATTGATCGCTACATGCCCAGCGCGGCCTTGTACATTTCCATGACCGCTTCTTCCTCGGCCAGATCATTCGCATCGCGTTTGCGGATCGCGACAATCTTGCGCAAAACCTTGGTATCGTAGCCACGACCTTTTGCCTCGGCCATCACTTCTTTTTGCGCATCAGCGATGTCTTTCTTTTCGGCCTCAAGCCGTTCGTAGCGTTCAACGAACTGACGCAGTTCTTGTCCGGCAACGGTGCTTGCGGTCTCGGTCACGGAATCGTTCATCAAAGCTCTCCTGAAAAGTTGCCTTTGACTAGCCCCTGCCCTGAGAGCCTGCAACCCTTGCGAAGCGCCTGCACGCAAGGTAGGTCGGCCAAAACATCGGAGGTGTCATGGAAATCATCGTTTGGATTGGTGCGGCCCTGTCGGCCATTGGTCTGTGTGGCATCATCTACAGTATTGTTGCCGTGACCCGCGCCAAGCGTGCCAATTTGCCGGATGAGGAACTTCGGGCACGCATCTCGAAGATTCTGCCGATCAACCTTGGCGCGCTTTTTGTGTCGATGATCGGTTTGATGGCCGTGATCATCGGGGTGATGCTGGGTTAAAGTGCCGCCCCTTCGTGCATGACGATCGTCGCCATGGCCGACAACGCCGGCACAGCCGCACCATATTTGCGCGCCATCATGGGGTTCGAGGCATTGCCCGCAGCCGCCCGTGCCGCGACACCCGCCAGAATGGCTGCCAACCTGAAAAAGGCAAAGACAAGATAGAAGGGCCAGTTATCGATCTGCCCCAGTCCCCGCCGCGCGACATAGGCCGCCACATACTCCGCCTCGCTTGGCAGACCGCAGGCAGCACGGTCTATCCCTGCCAGTCCGCGCATGTCGCCTTGGTTCGGCAATCGCCACTGCATGCACTGATAGGCCAGATCGGCCATCGGATGCCCCAATGTCGATAGCTCCCAATCCAGAACACCAGCAATCTGCGGGGCGTCGGGTTGAAAGATCATATTATCCATCCGCCAGTCACCATGCACCAACGACACCTGCCCATCATCGGCAGGCATATTCGCCGCAAGCCAACGCATGATGTCTGACATCGCATCGCTCGGCGCAGGGACACAAGCAAGGTATTGTTTGCTCCAGCGTTCCAGTTGCCGCGCAAAATAGTTGCCCGGCCTGCCGTAGTCGCCAAGTCCCACAGCGTTTACATCCACATCGTGCAAGGCGGCCAGTGCGGCATTCATGGCATCATAGATGGCTGCCCTTTCGGGCTTGGCACATTCCGGCAATGCAGGGTCCCAGAAAATACGTCCGGGCAGATAGCGCATCACAAAGAACGCGCGGCGGCTGGGCGATGTTGCGGCGTCTGCCAGATGCAGAACCTCTGGCACCGGCACGCCCGTCCCTGCAAGGGCCTGCATCACGCGGTATTCGCGGTCCACTGCATGGGCCGATGGCAGCAAGCGACCGGGTGGTTTGCTGCGCAACACATAGGTCCCGCTGTCGGCCTGCAGTTGATATGTGGGGTTGGATTGACCAGTCCCGAACTTGGTGACCTTGGTCAGCCCCTGAAACTCGGGGATGGCAGAGGTCAGGTACGTATTCAGGTCAGGCTGGCTGATCCCGAGGTTTTGCGCAGCTTCTTTCATATCTGCATTAGGGCCGTCCGCCCTGCTTTGTGCAACCCATTGATTGACACCCTGCCCCTGCGGTGCACGATGGGGCGTAACAAATGCGAGGCACGACAATGGATCTGGGACAAACCGAACGACTGAAACCGGTACTGGCTGCGGTCAAGGCAATGATCACGGATGAAATAGCGCCGTTGGATGCCCCATTCCTGGACGAGGTCGGCGTCGGGGACCGATGGTCGTTCACGCCCCGCCAGACAGAGATTCTCGAAGGGCTGAAGACCAAAGCGAAAGACCGCGGGCTCTGGAATTTCTGGGATACGTTTCGCGACGGGCCGCGCCTGAACACCGTGGAATATGCCTATCTGGCCGAGGAAATGGGCAAGAGCCATCTGGCCGCCGAGGTGTTCAACTGTAACGCCCCCGACACCGGGAATATGGAGGTCTTTGCGCGCTACGGCACCGATGCGATGAAGGAACAGTGGTTGCGACCGCTGATGGATGGTACGATCCGGTCAGCCTATTTGATGACCGAACCGGATGTGGCAAGTTCGGATGCCACCAATATCGCGATGCGCTGTGAACGTGACGGCGACGATTATGTGCTCAATGGTCAGAAATGGTGGGCCACAGGTGCCGGTGATCCGCGCTGTGCGGTACATATCGTGATGGTGCGCACCCGCCATGACGGACCAAAGCACCAGCAACATAGCATGATCGTCGTTCCCGCCGACACACCCGGTATCGTGAAACGACGCGCAATGGAGGTCTACGGGCACGACGACGCGCCCCATGGGCATATGCATTTCCACTATGACAACGTCCGCGTCCCTGCCCGGAACCTTCTGCTGGGTGAAGGGCGTGGTTTCGAAATCGCACAAGGACGGCTCGGACCGGGGCGGATCCACCACTGCATGCGGGCAATCGGACAAGCCGAGAAAGCGCTTGCGCTTTTGTGTGCGCGGTCTGTGGCCCGTGAAGCCTTTGGCAAACCACTGGCGCAACTGGGAGAGAATTTCGACATCATCGCAAAGGCGCGGATGGATATTGAACAGGCCCGGCTGCTGTGCCTCAAGGCGGCATGGATGATGGATCAGGGGGATAAACGCGCCGCAGCCCCATGGATCAGCCAGATCAAGGTTGTGGCGCCCCAGATTGCTCTGGATATCACTGACAAGGCCATCCAGATGTATGGCGCTGCGGGGGTTTCGCAGGACACGCCACTGGCGCGTCAATGGACGCACCTGCGGACGCTCAGGCTCGCTGATGGGCCCGATGCGGTGCATCGCAGGCAAATCGCGCGGGCGGAACTGGCCGCTTATTCGTCGGGGCAGAATACTTCGTAAATCCGCTCCAAGAGCGGGCGAACGCGCGGATCATTCAGGCGGTAGCGCATGGTGCGACCGTCACGTTCGCAGGCGACCAAGCCTTCACTGCGCAAGCGCAAGAGCTGGCCTGACACGTAAGACTGGCTGGCGCCTAGTGCGGCCTCCAGTTCGCTCACAGTCAGATCACCGGGAACAAGCGCACATAAGATGCGCAGACGGCCCGCATTCGACAATGACTTCAGAAGGTCCGCCGCATCTGCTGCAGCAGCATCCATCGGGTCGACAAGTGTTTTGAAAGCATATTCCATGAAAGTCTTTTACCCCATCTTTTTACATATTTCAACATTGAAATGTATTTAAACCGTACTATCTTGTGGCTCAAAGGAGATTCGAAATGACACCAGATGTAAAAGCATTCTTCGACGAAGCCACAAATACTGTATCATATGTGGTACGCGAACCCCAAGGCCGCGCTTGCGCGATCGTGGACAGCGTATTGGATTATGACCCGGCTTCTGGTCGCACAAACACCCAATCTGCGGACGAAATCATCGCCTGGGTGAAATCCGAGGACCTGCAGGTCGCCTGGATTCTGGAAAGCCATGTCCATGCAGACCACCTGTCAGCTGCGCCCTATCTGCAAGAGCACCTTGGTGGCAAGATCGGCATTGGCGCGAATATCACCGTGGTACAGGACACATTCGGCAAGGTCTTCAATGAAGGTACCGAGTTCCAGCGTGACGGGTCGCAATTCGATGCGCTCTTCCAAGAAGGCGACAGTTTCCATATCGGCCAGATGCGCGCGGACGTCCTGCATACACCCGGCCATACCCCTGCCTGCCTGACCTATGTCGTCGGCGATGCCGCTTTCGTAGGCGATACGCTCTTTATGCCCGACTTCGGGACAGCGCGCTGTGACTTCCCCGGCGGGTCGGCCGAGGATCTTTATGCCTCGATCCAGAAAATTCTCTCGCTGCCTGACGAAACCCGCATCTTTGTCGGCCATGACTACAAAGCGCCCGGTCGGGATGAATTTGCATGGGAAACCACAGTCGGCGAGCAAAAGGCATTGAACGTGCATATCGGCGAAGGCCGCCCGATGGAGGAATTCGTCGCGATGCGCCAAGAGCGCGACGCCAAGCTTGGCATGCCGCGTCTGATCCTGCCATCTTTGCAGACCAACATGCGCGCCGGTCACCTGCCTGAGCCCGAGGACAACGGGACGAGCTATCTCAAAATACCGGTGAACGCGCTTTAGGCGCAAAGACAGAATAGGGGAATAACATGCCAATGGATTGGATCATGGGGCTTGTCGGTGGTGTGATCATCGGATCAGCCGCCGCGCTCTATCTGCTCGTCAATGGGCGCATCATGGGGGCGTCGGGCATCATCGGCGGCCTTGTCGACGGCAGCGGACGCCGCGATTGGGCCGAGCGGGCCGCATTCATTGCAGGTCTGCTGATTGCCCCCGGTCTTGCCGCTTTTGCTATCGGCGGGTCGGAAACGCATCTGACCAGTAACTGGGCCGTGATTATTGCGGCGGGCCTGCTTGTAGGCGTCGGTACGCGATTGGCGAATGGCTGCACATCAGGCCACGGTGTCTGCGGGATTTCGCGGCTATCGCTGCGCGGTATCGTTGCCACAGCATTCTATATTGGTGCCGGTGGTCTGACTGTCGTGTTCTTCAAACATCTTCTGGGGGTAATCTGATGCGTATCCTTGTTTCATTGCTGGCTGGCTCGGTCTTTGGACTGGGTCTGCTGATCTCGGGCATGACCGATACCACCAAAGTTCAAGGCTGGCTTGATGTCTTTGGCAACTGGGATCCGACCCTCGCCTTTGTCATGGGTGGTGCGATCATCCCGATGGCAGTTGCCTGGGCGATGACCGTCGGGCGCAAGCCGGTACTGGCCGATGCCTTCCCCACACCACCCGAACCAAAACTGGGGCGCAACCTCGTGCTGGGGTCAACGCTCTTTGGCATGGGCTGGGGCCTGTCCGGTCTTTGCCCGGGTCCGGCGATCGCCTCTCTCAGCTTTGGTGGCATCGGCGGATTGATTTTCGTTGCCGCGATGGTCGCCGGGATGCTGCTCACGCCTCCGCTCAAGAGGCGCATGGACCAAAGCGCGGTTGCGGTGTAGGTAAGCCCATGCATATTCGACACCTTAGCCCCACCTACGCCGTCTCGCCCCAGATTGATCCCAGCGATATCGCCGGGATCGCCGAGGCGGGTTTCAAGACGATCATCTGCAACCGCCCAGATGCTGAAGTCCCCCCCAGCCACCAGAGCATTGTGATGGAGGCTGCGGCCAAACACGCGGGTCTGAACTTTGTCGCGATCCCTGTCACCCATCAAGGGCTGAACATGGACATGATCGACGCCCAGAAAGCCGCGATAGAAGCCTCGGACGGTCCGACGCTTGCCTATTGCGCCTCTGGGACACGGTCGTCCATTGTCTGGGCCTTCGGGCAGGCCAATGAAATGGCGGCTGATGATATCCTCGCGGCAACAGCCGCCGCTGGCTATGACCTAGGCGGCATGCGACCGCAGCTTGACGCTTTGGCAAACCGCTAGGGGACGTCCGGATCAAACGGCATTCCGCCACCCTCGGGCACAGCAACGGCTGCAAGACCGCTGTCTTCAGTGTCTATCTGCTGATCTTGCATGTCTATTGAAGCGCCCGCTATGACTGGCGCTTCATCTGCTGCATTTACCCCCGTTGGGTCCGCGAGCGGGATCGGGCCTTCTTGCGGACGGTCCCCGATATCCAACAGTTCCGGCAGAGGTGCAGCTTCCAGACGCACAGCCCGATAGCCGCCGACCTGCCCCAGTTTCGCCTGCGCCACTGCTTTTCCATCCGCAGACAGCAGACGCACTGAATTGACCGTGCATCCGGGCAGAGGCAGGATCGCCCCCGCCTGCAAAGCTTGGGCGGTGGCAAAGGAAACCGGAAAACGATGCAAAAGCGCGGTCAGGGAGGCAGGCGCATCCGCGACGGCGTCCTGAAACGGGCCTTGCCAGTCGACAGTTTCATTTGTCTTAGACTGGGGTGTGATAGGATCCTGCGCCAAAGGCAGGGTCATGACGACATGGGCCTGACGCTCGGTTCCGCCGAGTTCTACACTCAGCCGGACAATTCGGTAAGCGCAGTCTGCCAGAAGCAGGCCCGCCGCACGGGCGCTGTCTATCCTTTCGCCATGTGTGACACCATCAATCCAGCCTTCAAGCGGCGTTCCCAGAACAGCCGCCGGAAAGGCAGAGAGGAAAGCCTCCAGAAGCGGATCGCAAAGCATCTTGTCGGCGCGGGTCGGCACACGTTGCTCAGCAGGTTGTCCGAGCACCGCCCCCATCGTTTCCATTTCAAGCACAGCGGCACGCATTTCCATATCGAGCGCGACCAGCCCGACAAGGCCCCCTTCCCGCAATAGGGCCACCAACATCAGGTCTTCGGCCAGCGAGCCAAGCATATCATCCAGTCCGGTGGTTTCTTCGGCGACGCTATTGACGGTCAACACCAGCCCCACTGTATCATTGGCGGCTTTCGTCAATGCCAGACGCACTGCGCGGGACGAGGTCAACGGATTGCCCGTTGTCCCCTGCCCTTGCGGACGGGTCATCCGTCGCAACAATGTTGCTTGTGTGCTTTCCGTCATATGCCCGCCACAGATGCAATGCAGCCCTGATAGGCAAAAGTGGTTACGTTTCCTCTAACGCCGCAACGGCCCTGACCTGCGGTAGCCGGACGCGGAAAGCGGCGCCCTTGTGTTGCGGAACATAGGTGACGTCACCACCCAGCCGGTGCATCACCTCGCGACAAATCGCCAGCCCCAGACCTGCGCCGCCTGCTTTGGATCCATCTGAAACGCGCGAGAATTTCTCGAAGATCAGATCCTGGTTCTCGGGGGCGATGCCGCTGCCGTTGTCTTTGAAGTCAACGAAATACCCATCCCTGTCATGACGCACATCAATGACCAGTTCCGGGGTGTCCGCGTCACAGTATTTTCGTGCGTTGGCAATCAAATTGATGAAAACCTGCGTCAATCGGTCCAGATCAGTCACCAAGGTCAACTGCTCGGCTGCAGGATCGCGTTTGATCCGCAGCGCATCGTCATGCATGCCGGCGGCACGCACGGCGCGGTCCAACAGATCCGACAATTTCCCTGTTTGCTCGCGCAACTCGACCTGACCGTTTTCCAGCACAGACAAATCCAGTAGATCATCCAGAAGCCGGGTCAGCCGTACCGCCTCGTCGTGGATAATGCCGGCATAGCGTCCCTGTTCTTCCTGAGTCATGTCTCCATCGCGGAGAATGTCCGAGAATGAACGGATTGACGTCATCGGGGTCCGCAATTCGTGACTGATCTGGCTCAGGAATGCATCTTTTTGGATCGACAGCGCCGTCAGTTTGTCGTTGGCGGCCCGCAGGGCGCGGGCCGTTCGTTCTTGCTCTTGCGACTTGGCTTCGAGCCTGTTGGAGTATTCGAGGATCTGCGCCGCTTCGTCCGCAACGGCAATCAGGTCTTCCACAGAAACACTGCTGCCGCCGATGAGTTGCCCAATCATGGCATGGGCCGTTGCCGCACCCACCGAACCTGCTAGGACGCGCTCGAGCCGTTCGATGAAATCCGGCGTGACCTCGGGCAGGTAGCCCGCCTTGCCTTGCCGAACGGCCTCTTGGGTGAAGAGAGCCTGCGCCTCTTTGCTGCCCATGATCCGTTGTGCCATGATCAACAAATCCTCGGCGCCTGTCGCTGCACCAGACCACGCCGGAGCAGCGTTCGAATGATCAAACACATTGACGAACTGCGCTCCCTGCAGACGTTCGAGCGGGGCCGGAAAGGTCAATAAAGAGCATAGAACGAACATCCCCGTATTCAGCAGCATCGACCAGAGAATGCCGTGCACCAGAGGATCCAGCCCGCTCACCCCAAACAGCGCCTGCGGCCTGAGCCATGAAATGCCATAGAGGCCCTGCTCGAGAACGGTTTGGCTGATCATCGCATCGACACCAAAGCTGGGCAGAAAGAGCGTCCACATCCAGATCACAAGGCCGGTGATCAGGCCAGCAGCAGCGCCCACACCAGTCGCGCCGCGCCAGAAAATGCCTCCGATCATCGCAGGCAGAATCTGTACAGCCCCTGTAAAGGAAATCAGGCCAATCGCCGCAAGGGCCGTGCCCCCGCCAGAGACCCTGTAATAAAGAAAGCCCAGCGCGAGGATCGCAACTACCGACAGCCGCCGGGCCAACAAGATCACCTGACGCACATCGCCCGACATCACAGCCTGCTGACTGGCCTGCAAGCTAAGCCAGATCGGCACCACAATGTGGTTTGACACCATTGTCGCCAATGCAATCGTCGCCACGATGACCATGGAGGTCGCTGAGGAAAAACCGCCAAGGAATGAAAGCACAGCCAAACCGTCACGTCCCTCACTGAGTGGTACGGTCAGGACAAACATGTCGGGGTTGCTTCCTGCCGGCAGCAGATCAAGGCCGATGACCGCAATAGGGACGACAAACAGGCTCATCATGAACAGATAAAGAGGGAAGGCCCAGCTTGCGATGTGCAGGTGACGTTCATCCGCGTTTTCGACCACCAGAACCTGAAACATGCGCGGCAGGCAAAGCAAGGCAGCGCCAGACAGAAAGATCAGGCTGATCCAGCGCCCGCTATCCTGATTCCAAAGAACGATCTGCGACTCGTCGATCCGGTTCAGCATTTCGACCGGTCCACCGGCGATACCCCAAACCACGAAAACACCCACGCCCACCAAAGCGCACAGCTTGACCACTGCTTCGACGGCGATGGCGATCACAACACCATGGTGACGCTCGTTCGCATCCAGATTTCGGGTGCCAAAGATGATCGTGAAAACGGCAAGGCCGATCGCGACCCAAATCGCGGCTCCGATGAAATCGGGTTGATCCCAAATGACACCCTCGCGCTGGGCAAAGACCGCAAACGACAATGTCACCGACTGCAATTGCAGTGCGATATATGGGGTGCCCGCGATGACCGAGATCACGGTCACGATCATTCCCAACTGGGTGGATTTGCCGAACCGCGACGACACAAGATCGGCGATAGAGGTAATCCGCTGCGCACGACCGATGCGCACCAGCCGTCTGAGCACCCACCACCAGCCCACCATCACGAGCGTGGGACCAAGATAGATTGTCACGAACTCCAGCCCTGAACGTGCCGCGTAACCGACTGCGCCGTAAAAGGTCCATGCGGTGCAGTAGATGCTCAGCGACAGCGTGTAGATCCAAGGTGAGCTTAGCCAGTTCGAATGGCCGTTTGCCGCACGACGCTCTGCCATGAAGGCGACAACGAAAAGAAAAACGACATAGCCCAGCGCCACAATAATAAGGGCATTAAACGACATCATTCTTCGCGGGTGTCTTTGGTTGAAAGTGACGCATCTGCACGCATCAGGCTGGACAGAAGCGCGGTCAAGACAATCAGCACCACCCATACGCCAAATATATAAAGCAGGCCCGAAGAGCCCACTTTTTCTTCGGCCTCACCGCTTGTCCATGCCAAGGGGATGGCCAGCAAGACAATGCCCAAGGCAGGCATCAGCTTGGCTGCGTCCCTGATCCGTCTTTGACGGTAACTGGCCCGCTGCAGAAAGACCGGCGGTGTCGGCTTGCGGCTCATGCCTCCATCAGATTGCGCACGTGGTCACGCACCTCGGTGTTGGAAAACGGCTTGGTCATAAAGAGGTTGGCACCCAACCGCATCGCCAGATCGCGGTCCTTGTCCTGACCGCGCGCTGTCAGCATCATCACAGGCGTCTGCTTTGTCAGGTCATGGCCGCGCAGATCGCGCAGGATGTCAAACCCGCTGCGTCCGGGCAGCATGACGTCAAGGATGATCATGTCCGGAGGCAGGGCCAGAACCTTTTCCATGGCTGACGTGCCGTCTTCATGCGTATGCACAGTCCATCCGTCACGGGACAGAATGAAACTGATCGCCTCGATGATATTCGGCTCATCTTCGATCAGAAGGACACGCTTGCCCATCTCATCGCCTCCCTGTCAACTTTCCCCTTTGGCAAGGGGACCTCCCTGAGCGCTAACTATCACGTCAAACTTGGGTCCTGTCAAAGCTCCGTTTGCGGGCTCATCCCTTTGAGGGCCGGTTCGCGGCGGCTTGGGCAATTGTGACGCGGGCAAATCCGGCATGAGACCCCCACAGGATGCGGGGTCGTGGCGGGCTCTGGCGGATCCGGCATCACCAACATCATGCTCTGCAAAGCCGGAGGTGCATCGAAGGGCATGGGCCCGACCGCCTCTGCCAAGGCAAAGCACAAGAACCGCGTCGGGTTCCGACCGGACATCTCCACATCAAGCCGGATCGGCTGGTGCGGTCTGCTGAGCGCGCCATAAAGCGGCCAGAGCGGACATGCCCCGCCTGTGCGCGGCATCGTAAAGCCGGGAACGGATTTGACGAACGTCAGCGCCCCCGCAGCATCGCAGATCACCAGGCCCAAAGGTGGGTGGCCGTTCTCGGGCGGCAGCTGCGCCAGTCGACGCATTGCCGTAGGCAAGGACACACCAAAGGCTTGCGCAAGCAAGGCCGGATCATAATTGTGCTTGCGACAGGCCTTTTCAAAAGCCGCCAACGGCAACTTCTCGGCATCGGTGGCATAGCGCTCCAAGACCTGCATCAGCACGGTCCGCGCTGGCCCTTCCAATTCCGACTGACGCAAGACCTCTGCCGGATCACCGCCGTCTTCCAGCGATGCGACATGAAATGCTGTTTGCTCCAGATAGCTTTCGACCACCTCGAAAGGTGAGCCCGACTGCTCCAGCACACCTTCGGGCGCTTCAAGATAGGCGATCAGCGCCTCGCTGCTGCCAGCCAAACGCACGCTGTCCTTGTGGATATTCTCGTGAAAGCGGCGCTGCCAGTCCTGATCCAGTTCTTCCGGCCCAACCAGAATAGACGCTGACGAGCGGATCGCGCTGACCGCCGAGATCACTTCGTGCAATGATCCGGCAAGCTGGGGATCATAGGAAATCCGGTCTGTCAGTATCCGGCCCCTTTCTTCCAGTGCCGATATCTTGCGGGCCTGCGCCGCTATCAGCGCAGCCCACCCAGGATAACGCGCCGCGAGCTCCTCGGTCCGGTCCACTTCAACCCCGCCACCCATGGTTGCAGCCGCCCCGCGCATCTGGTCCAGCGTCTCGCGATCCACACCATCGGCCAGAAGCGCGGTATCCACATCAAGCACACGCGCAAGATCCGCCAGCAATTTTCCACCGATTCTGCGCCTGTTGTGTTCGATCAGGTTCAAATAGGATGGAGATATACCAACGGTTTCGGCAACAGCGGCCTGTCTGAGACCGCGATCAAGGCGCTTTTCGCGGATGCGCGACCCGACGAGCCTTTGATGAGGCACTGTAAATTCCCCTATTGGTTTCAGTGGCTTTCTGCAACTGCAAGCAAAAGCATTTACCGAATTTCGCTACGTAGTGTTCACAAATTTACAAATAAGTCCAGCCCTCTCAATGGTTTGTTGTCGAAAAGGTCAATCGCCACGCAGACTGGAGTTGTACTGTAAAGTGCGCGCGGGTTGGGCGAGGAGGCACAACCGGCTTTAATCTCTAGGGAGGATAATAATGTCCAAATCAAATTTCTCGCGTCGTGGCGTACTCAAGACTGGTATGGTTGCCAGTGCGGGTCTCGCACTGCCGCAGTATCTGCGTGCGGATGCCCACGCCGGCTTTGCGAACGCACCTGGCGATAGCGAAGTGACGCTTGGCTTCAACGTGCCACAGACAGGTCCATACGCCGACGAGGGTGCAGACGAACTGCGCGCTTATGAACTGGCGGTTGAGCACCTGAATGGCG
>CAZTKF010000055.1:0-19030 GCA_964614205.1 uncultured Loktanella sp.
TATCGACGGCTTGCGCGGTGGGCTGTCCGATGAGGACGAGGACGGGTTTGAATAGCATCAGTGCGCAACCCCTGCCGCCACGCTTTCGTCGATGAATTTGCCCTCGCGGAAGCGGAACATGCTGAATTCGTCGGTCAGTGGCGATTGCCCCTTGGCCATCAGTTCGGCCATGGCCCATCCTGATCCGGGGGTGGCCTTGAAGCCGCCTGTGCCCCAACCGCAGTTGACGAAGACACCTTCCAGCGGCGTTTTCGACAGGATGGGCGAGCGGTCACCCGTCACATCGACGATGCCGCCCCACTGACGCAGCATTTTCAGCCGCGCAATCATCGGGAAGGTTTCGACCAGCGCGCGCACTGTTTCCTCGATATGGTGGAAAGAGCCGCGCTGCGTGTAGTTGTTATAGCCATCGGTGCCGCCGCCGATGACCATCTCGCCTTTGTCGGACTGGCTCATGTAACCGTGGACGGTATTGGCCATCACAACAATATCCATGCACGGCTTGATCGGTTCCGATACCAGCGCCTGCAAGGCGACGCTTTCAATCGGCAGCCGGAAACCGGCCATCTGCGCCAGCACGCCAGAATGTCCGGCAACCACCATGCCCAGTTTGTCGCAGTCGATCGGCCCTTTGGAGGTATCGACGCCGACAACCTTGCCGTTGTGCTGCCGCACGCCCTGCACTTCGCATTGCTGGATCACATCCATGCCCATGTCGGAACAGGCACGCGCATACCCCCACGCCACCGCATCGTGGCGCGCAGTCCCGCCGCGCGCCTGCCACAGCCCCCCCAGCACCGGATAGCGCGGCCCATCGATATTCATGATCGGACACAGTTCTTTGACACGCGCAGGTTCGATCCATTCGGTCGTGACCCCTTGCAGCGCGTTGGCATGAGCCGTGCGCTTGTAGCCGCGCACCTCGTGCTGGGTCTGGGCCAGCATGATCACGCCACGCGGACTGAACATGACGTTATAATTCAGGTCCTGAGACATCGTTTCATAAAGCGAGCGGGACTTTTCATAGATCGCCGCCGACGGATCTTGCAGATAGTTCGAACGGATGATCGTCGTGTTCCGGCCTGTGTTGCCGCCACCCAGCCAGCCTTTTTCAAGGATCGCAACATTGGTGATGCCAAAGTTCTTGCCAAGATAATAGGCGGTCGCAAGACCATGCCCGCCCGCGCCGACGATGATCACATCGTATTTTTTCTTGGGTTCGCGTTTCGCCCACGCCCGGTCCCAGCCGGTATGTTGGCGCATGGCTTCCTTGGCGACTGCAAAGACAGAGTAGCGTTTCATCGGGGTCCAGAATCCTTGTCAGAGGCGGGCTATGCCGTCGCATCTTATCTGGACCCTGCGCAGGGCCAAGAGGATACTCTCAGCGGCGTATGACCCACTGTTTACGACATGCTGGCGGTGTCGTGAATTGTCATGCGGTCGCAGCCCCTTTTCACCGGGCCGTCGGGCGTTTATGTCAGCGGCAACCAAAGGACAAAGAACGAATGACTTTCTGGCTTGTTTGCATCGTGCTGACCCTCGGCGTTACGGCCTTGGTTGTGACACCACTGTTGCGCCCCAAGGACATCGGCGACGATAACCCCGACATTGCCATCTACCGCGCCCAACTGGCCGAGATCGACCGCGATCTGGAACGCGAACTGCTTGCCCCTGACGAGGCAGAACGCGCCCGCGCCGAAGTTGCGCGCCGTTTGCTGGCGGCAAGCAAGGCAGCCAAAGGCCCCGAAGGTGTCACGACCCCCACCCGCTGGCTTTCGGCTGCAATTGGGGTGATCCTGCTTGGCTTGGGGTTCGGGACCTACCAGATACTCGGCGCTCCGGGCTATCCTGATCTGCCCTTGCAGGCCCGCCTTGCCGCGAGCGAGGAAATGCGCGCCAATCGCCCATCGCAAGAGGCTCTTGAAGCTGCAGCACCCGCCCCGCCTCCGGTTGAGGTGCCCGACGAATATCGCGCGGCAATCGAACAACTGCGAGTTATCGCGCCCAACCGCCCCGATGATCTGGAGGCATGGAGCCGTCTGGCATTTCACGAAGTCGAACTGCGCAACTATGCAGGGGCCGCCGCCGCGCAGGCGCGTGTGGTCGAGATCATGGGTGAAGATGCTGAAACCGTGGAGCTGCAACGCCTGCTGGACCTGATGGTTATCGCGGCAGGTGGTCTGGTCTCGCCCGAGGCCGAACGCGTGATCGGCAAGGTGCTGGAAAAAGATCCCCGTAATATTGCCGCCCGGTACTATCTGGGGGCGCTGTACAACCAGACCGACCGCCCCGATCTGGCGCTGCGTATCTGGCGCGAGATTATCGAGGGCGGCGATCCCGAGAATTTCCACGTCGCCAGTGCACGGTCGCAGGCCGGTGATGCCGCATTCCGCGCCGGAGTCGAATACGCCCTACCCGAGGCACGCGGCCCGTCATTCGCACAGATGGATGCGGCCTCGGATATGACCGCCGAAGAACGTCAGGACATGATCGGCGGCATGGTCGCAGGTCTGGCCGACAGGCTGGCGACCCAGGGCGGCCCCGCAGAAGACTGGGCGCGCCTGATCCGTGCCTATGGCGTGCTGGGTAACCAAGAGGCGGCACGGACGGTCTGGGACGAAGCGCAGCAGGTGTTTGTCGGCAGCATGCGCGGGATGGAAATCCTGACCAATGCCGCGCGCGATGCAGGCGTGCTCGAAGAATGATCTGCGACACGCCCGAGGCCTTTGTGGCAGAGCTTCCTGCCTTGGGGGCCCTTGCGGGTCTGGACCTTGGCACGGCAACGATTGGTGTCGCTGTCTCGGATGTCATGCGGTCGGTGGCGACGCCAGTCGAGACGATCAAACGCAAGAAATTCGGCATCGATGCCGCCAAGCTGCTGGAACTGACAACCCATCGGTTGGTCACCGGCATCGTGCTGGGCCTGCCCATGAACATGGACGGATCAGAGGGGCCACGCTGTCAGGCCACACGCGCTTTTGCCCGAAATCTGGAAAAGCTGACCCCCCTGCCCATCACATTCTGGGATGAACGACTGTCGACCGTCGCGGCAGAACGCGCGCTTTTGGAGGCGGATACGTCACGCAAACGTCGCGCAGAGGTGATCGACCATGTTGCCGCGGGCTATATCCTGCAAGGCATGCTAGACCGTATGGCACATCTAAGGAATCACCCGTGACAAAACCCGAAAATACCGATCACATCTGGGCCCGTGCCGAAATCGAGAGCCCCTGTGTAAAGGTCTGCGTGATCGAACCCGCCAGCCGTTTGTGCACGGGTTGCCTGCGCTCCATTGATGAGATTGGGGCGTGGTCAAAAATGACAGCCGAGGCACGCTCAGCCGTCATGGCGGAATTGCCATCGCGCGCCGGTCAGATCACCAAGCGGCGTGGTGGACGTGCGGGGCGTCTGAAGTAATCTGCCTTGCCAGGGGCCGCATTCCGGACAGGAGCGCAGCAACCTGCAAAGCAACGACCACAGGTTGCATCAATTGCACTTTGCCCGATCGCGCGCCAAACTTGGCAGGGCGCACGCGGCACGCCCATTCACGCAAGAAACCGGTATCTGATTTGACAACAACACTGATCATCTTGGCGCACCCAAGTGAACGCTCATTCAACGCGGCATGGGCAAATGCAACGCTGCGTGCATGTGAAGCTTGCGGCCATACTGTTTTGTGGTCCGACCTTGTTGCAATGGGGTTTGATGCAGTCGAACGCACAAGCCACTATCCCGACCGCGACCCCGACACGCCCTTTGATGTTCTCAAGGCGCAGGAAGAGGCGGCGGCGCAAAAGGCATACCCCGCAGATATCAACGCCGAGATTGAAAAACTCCGACGCGCGGACCGCGTTGTGTTCCACTTTCCGGTCTGGTGGTTTGCGCCGCCTGCTGTCCTCAAGGGCTGGTTTGACCGTGTTTTGGCACATGGCGCGCTGCACACGGTCGAACGCCGTTTTGATACCGGCCAGTTTCGCGGCAAGACCGCGCTGTTCTGTGTCACCACAGGATCAAAAGAGGCAGAGAGCGCCTACAACGGCAAGGAAGGCGACATTCAGATGTTGCTTTGGCCTGCCGCCTACACACTCAGATACCTTGGATTCTCGGTGGCGGTTCCCGAAATCGTCCATGGCGTGCACGGCTATCACAAGGGGGAAAGACGCAGAGCGCTGGAAGACCGCCTTGATGCAGTCTTGGTCCGGCAAAAAGAGTTGATTGCAGCTTTCGACGAACGCCCGCTTCTGCACTTCAACGAAGACGCCGATTTTGACGAGAACGGGTCATTGAAACCGGATCGGCCGAGCTTCAGCCATTTCATCAGGCACCAACCCTGACAGTGCCTGCAAGCTGAGGCTAGTGGCCCTGCTTGGCAAAGACAAAGCACCTGTCCCTGCGGATCATCAGCCAAAGTGGCATCCCTGTTTTGGGCAGGAAGACAGACGGGACGACCGCCTTCAGGATGGACCCGTCGAAATCCATCCGGAACTCGACCAGACTAGACGCGCCCATGAACCGCGCCCGTTCAACCACACCCCGTGCGGCAGAGCCCTCGGCAGGTGTCGGGCTGGGGCCACGACCGGCGCGGTCGAACTCGATCTTGATGTGCTGCGGGCGGATCACGATATCGACGTCGGTGCCATCAGGCACACCGGGTGCAAGGAATTGGCCAAAGGGGGTGTCTGTCAGTGCGCCCTGAACTTTGCCGTGGATTACATTGATATCGCTAAAGAAAGCTGCCGCCTCAAGATCTTTGGGTGCATTGTAGATGTTGTAGGGTGCGCCGCGTTGCACGATCTTGCCCTTGCGCATCAAGGCAATTTCATCGGCCATGCGCATGGCCTCTCCCGGCTCGTGCGTGACCAGCAGGACGGCCGTACCTTCGCTTTTGAGGACTTCCAGCGTTTCATCGCGGATATCATCGCGCAAGCGGTCATCAAGGCCCGAAAACGGCTCGTCCATCAGCATGATGCGCGGGCGTGGTGCCAAAGCGCGCGCAAGGGCGACGCGCTGTTGCTCGCCGCCGGACAACTGGTGCGGATAATCGTCACGGTGCGATGACATGCCGACCTTGGCCAGCAGTTCGTGGACCCGGTCGGTGATCTTGCGGCCAGCAAGACCGAAGGCCACGTTCTGCGCAACGGTCAGATGCGGGAACAGTGCGAAGTCCTGAAACATCAGCCCGATATGGCGCTGCTCGGGCGGGAGCGAGACATTGGCATCGCAGACGAGTTTGCCATCAACGTGAATTGTTCCGCTGTCCTGATTTTCGACACCGGCGATGATCCGCAATGTCGTGGATTTGCCGCAGCCGGAGGGCCCAAGCAAACAAGTCACCTGCCCCGGCATCACGGTCAGGCTCACATCATCCACCACCCGGCGGCCGCCAAAGTCTTTGACGATGTTCTTGATCTCGAGACGGGGGGCTTGCATGAGTGCGGGCTTTATCCCTGACGGAAATGATTGGGTATAGCGCACCTAACAACAGTTGGGCTGCGGGGCAAGGTCTGGGCTTTTGCCCCGCAGAACTTTTGAACGTGTGATCAGATGGTTGCGTTGATCGCACCGCCATCAAGTACGATATTCTGGCCCACGATAAACCCTGCGTGCTGCGAACAAAGGAAGGCACACATCGCGCCGAACTCTTCTTTGGTGCCATAGCGGCGCGCCGGGATCGTTGCCTGACGCTGTGCTGTCGCCTCTTCCAGCGTGATCCCTTGGGCCTTTGACACACCTGCATCAAGACTGTTGGCGCGGTCTGTGGCATGGATACCCGGCAGCATGTTGTTCACTGTCACGCCGTACTGGGCCACCTGACGCGAGGTGCCTGCGGCATAGCCCGTCAGACCGGCGCGGGCTGAATTGGACAGGCCCAGTTGCGGGATCGGCGCTTTAACCGACCCGGACGTGATGTTCACAACACGGCCCCAACCCTTTTCGATCATTGCAGGCATCAGCGCCTTCATCAACGCGATCGGCGCCAGCATATTGGCATCCAGTGCTGCGATGAAATCATCGCGGTCCCAGTCCGACCAAAGACCCGGAGGCGGGCCACCCGCATTGTTGACAAGGATATCAATGTCACCTGCGGCCTCCAGAAGAGCTGCCTGCCCTTCGGCGGTCGAGACATCGGCCGCCACTGTCACAACATCAACGCCGTATTTGCTCCGGATGTCGGCGGCGGTCGCCTCGAGTGCTTCTGCGCCACGGGCATTCAGCACCAGATCGACGCCAGCTTCGGCAAGCGCTTCGGCACAGCCGCGTCCGAGCCCCTTTGACGATGCACAGACCAGCGCACGTTTCCCCTTGATCCCCAAATCCATGATGATGTCCCTTTCATTTCTTCATTGTGATGCATCTAGCACCGCACCCTGCTTTCGGCAAACATTTGACGCGCATTCCCTGTTCCCGCTTGGCCTTGCTGCGGCTCCGGTGTAACCCCTTTGGCGATGCCCCAACGCCCGATCACAGTTGAAGTATTTCAGGCCACCCACGTCATTGTTTGCGGCGGCGTGATGAAGGGCGAACCCTTGTCTTTTGCGGATGAACTGGTTCTGGACGATGTCTTCGAGATCGCGGGACAGGCCACAACCCAGCCGCTGGATCTTGTCGCGCAGTCAGCTGGCCTGCGTCTGGCGGGGGGCAGCGGCAACACGGTCCATCTGGACAGCTGTCTGACAATGATGGCGCCCGATGGCAGCACGCATGAAGCGCTGATCCTCGTTGAGATCGAAGACGGTAGCGCGGCAGAGATATTCCTGTTGCCCTTGGGTGAATTGCAGCCAGCGGTCGACTATCGCCTTGTCGGTATCGAACGGCACACTGCAACCCGCCGCTTTGCCGAAGCCGCCAGCGGATCATTTGCCCGCGGCACCCGGATTACGATGAGTGACGGCAAGATGTGCCCGATCGAGAAACTATCGGCCGGCGACATGGTCCTGACGCGCGATGCAGGAAGACAACCGATCCGGCATATCGGGCTGGCGACACTCCGGGCTACAGGCAGTTTTGCGCCCGTGGTCATTACCAAAGGCGCCTTGCATAATGAACGTGATCTGGTCGTGCGCCCTGACCATCGGCTTTTTATCTACCAGCGCGAAGATCAGCTTGGTGCGGGACGCGCTGAGGTTTTCATCAAGGCACGCCATCTGGTCGATCACAGCACAGTCCTGCGCAGGCGAGGCGGTTTCGTCGATTACTTTCAACTGATCTTTGACAACCATCACATCATCTACGCCGAAGGGATTGCAGCGGAATCGCACCTGATCGGACCGCATACACGACACGCTCTGCCAGCAGGTGTTTCTTCACCGGACCATGCGCACCGCCCGCATCTGGATTATGAAGTGGCCGCAAGCCTGATCCCGACAGCAAAGGCTGCGGCGCTGCTGCGCAAGGCCTCTGCCAGCTAGCTGTGCCACCGATCAGGGAAGGGGCACTTGTTCCAGCGTGACAACGATCGTTGCGGTGCGCTGCGTGCCATTCTGCGCAACATGGGCTTCAAGATCAGCAGCAGACAAAGCGATGGTCGGGTTACCGAGGAAAACCCCGTCCATTGTGCCGGCGAAAGCAAGTGTTTCATCACCGGCAAAGAGTGTCCCTTCATAGGCCAGCGGCATGTCTTGTGTCGTGCTGGAGCTTTGCAGAGTGATTGCGCCGTTGTAGTCAACCACCGTACCGCGCGTGTTGGTGCCAAAGCTGTTTTCGATCGCGCCCAGCGCAGTGCCATTGTCAAAATCAACTTCCAGTGCGGCATCACCAAAAAGGACAAGCGGCGCGCCACCGGTTTCCACCCGTATCGTGCCAGCCCCGGCAAAGGCCATTGCCCCGCCTATGGGCAGGTTTTCATCCAAAGTGATAGGCACCCCCATCACCCCGGCCTGCGGATCGCCCAGCACCCGCAGTTTTTGCGCCTCATAGATGTCAAGGCGCGCAAGTCGAGGGTCGATCCCGCTGCCGCTGCCCCCGCCACCTCCACAGGCGGCAAGACAAAAGACCAAAGCCAAGATGGGTGTGGTTTGTTTCATTGCATTCCCCCGCCCTCCGCCTTAACGACAATTCCCAAATCTTCGGTTAAGCCACCGGCAATGATTGCCCTTTGCCCGCCAACCGCATAAAGCGTGAGCCATGACAAATCGCCCCGAACTCCCTCCTGAAATCGCCCGCCGCCGGACCTTTGCGATCATCTCGCATCCCGACGCAGGCAAGACCACGCTGACGGAAAAGTTCCTGCTTTACGGGGGTGCCATCCAGATGGCCGGACAGGTGCGCGCCAAAGGCGAAGCGCGGCGCACACGGTCGGACTTTATGCAGATGGAAAAGGACCGCGGCATTTCTGTTTCGGCCTCGGCTATGTCCTTCGATTTTCAACAGTACCGCTTCAACCTCGTCGACACCCCCGGCCACTCGGATTTTTCCGAAGATACCTATCGCACGCTGACGGCCGTCGATGCTGCGGTGATGGTGATTGACGGGGCCAAAGGTGTCGAAAGCCAGACGCAGAAACTGTTCGAGGTTTGCCGCCTGCGCGACCTGCCAATCTTGACATTTTGCAACAAAATGGACCGCGAAAGCCGCGATACCTTCGACATTATTGACGAAATTCAAGAAAACCTGGCAATTGACGTCACGCCGGCCTCATGGCCTATCGGCGTGGGGCGTGAATTCATCGGGTGCTATGATATTCTGCGCGACAAGCTGGAATTGATGGACCGCGCAGACCGCAACAAGGTTGCCGAAAGCATCCAGATTTCTGGTCTCGATGACCCCAAGCTGGCCGAGCACGTCCCTGCGCATCTGCTCGAAAAATTCCTTGAAGAGATCGAGATGGCAAAGGAGCTTTTGCCACCGCTCGATCCGGAGGCACTCTTGAATGGCTCAATGACGCCAATCTGGTTCGGCTCTGCCATGAACTCATTCGGGGTCAAGGAATTGATGGACGGTCTGGCCACCTATGGACCGGAACCGCAGGTACAAACCGCCCAGCCGCGCAACATCGCGCCGGAAGAAAAGAAGGTTACGGGTTTCGTGTTCAAGGTGCAGGCCAACATGGACCCCAAGCACCGCGACCGCGTTGCCTTCCTGCGTCTTGCATCGGGTCATTTCGAACGTGGCATGAAGCTGACCCATGTCCGCAGCAAGAAACAGATGGCGGTGACCAATCCGGTGCTGTTCCTTGCCGCTGACCGTGAACTGGCCGAAGAGGCATGGGCGGGGGATATCATCGGCATTCCCAACCATGGGCAGCTGCGTATCGGTGATACACTGACCGAGGGCGAGACCCTGCGCGTATCCGGTATCCCATCCTTCGCCCCCGAACTGCTGCAAACCTGCCGTGCAGGTGACCCGATGAAGGCCAAGCATCTGGAAAAGGCGTTGATGCAATTTGCCGAGGAAGGGGCCGCCAAAGTGTTCAAGCCCACCTTCGGCTCCGGCTTTATCGTCGGCGTCGTGGGCGCGCTGCAATTCGAGGTTCTCGCCAGCCGGATCGAGATGGAATACGGGCTGCCCGTCCGGTTCGAACCCTCACAATTCACCTCGGCCCGCTGGGTGGCAGGCGAACAGACTGCGGTTGAAAAATTTGTGGCCGCCAACAAACAGCACATCGCGACGGACAATGACGGCGACACGGTGTATCTGACGCGCCTGCAATGGGATATCGACCGCGTCGGACGCGATTACCCGGATGTGAAGCTGACAGCGACGAAAGAGATGATGGTTTAGTATGGCGCATTTGCGCGACATGCCTGAAACCTTTCCCGGTGGTATCGCATCGCTTTTGCCGCAGTACCAAAAGCGCCGCGCCCTGCTGACAGGTGAGAGTCTGCCGCCGCAGGATGTGGACTTCATGGCGCTTGCTGCCATGCCTCTGCCGACGCAGGAAAACCCCCGGCCCGAGGGGCTGAGCCGTGTACAAAAGAAACGTCATATGCTGCTGGGCGAACTGGCGGGGCACAGCGAACTGGCAATGCTGCACGGAATGCTGATCTCGCATTTGCGCAAACATACCTACCCCGATGGTGCACCTGCGCTGTTCCTGCGCCTCTGGGCAGAAGAGGAAAGCTGGCTGCTGGACAACTTGCCAACCCGCTGGCTGATCTCTGCCGTGATCACCTTTGCCGAATTCGGCCAGACCGAGGCGGACCGCAATCTGGCCGCACGTATGAACATGTTGTTCTCACTGATGAAAATCTACGAGGCAGAGCGCGCATTCTCCGGCAAAGCGCCGCAAGACCCGTTCCGCGCGCAAGACCGCAACAAATCCCCGCTGCCTATGGGCATGAAGGATTTTTCTGTCCTGCAAGGGGATCTCGAGGCCCATCTGCTGGCTCCACTCTGGCGCGATGCAGCGCAGGCGCCCGCGATCGGAAACCTCGTGCGTCATCTTCTGACCCTATTGAACCACGATGATGGCACGGTCTTTCGGCGCTTTGCCATCATGCGCGAAAAAGCCGCCAAGCAGCGGTCAACTTGACGCACAGTGGCATATCCGGTATCGCCTGATCAGGCCTCTACAGGCCTACGACGCGGGGCGCTCGGTACATTGCGTCCATTCACAAAAATGCGGACCGACACCGCATCCATAGGACGCATATGACCAAGTTTTCTGATTTGAACCTTGCCCCCAAGGTTCTCAAGGCCGTCGCTGAAACCGGCTATGACACCCCCACCCCCATTCAGGCTGGCGCGATCGCCCCCGCCCTTGAGGGCCGCGATGTGCTGGGCATTGCCCAGACCGGGACCGGCAAGACCGCCGCCTTTACCCTGCCAATGATCACGCTTTTGGGCCGTGGCCGCGCACGGGCGCGGATGCCGCGTTCGCTGGTGCTGGCGCCCACGCGCGAACTCGCCGCCCAAGTGGCCGAGAATTTCGACGCCTACGCAAAATACACCAAGCTGACGCGCGCCTTGCTGATTGGTGGCACAAGTTTCAAGGATCAGGACAAGATCATCGACAAGGGCGTCGATGTGCTGATCGCCACCCCGGGCCGCCTGCTTGACCATCTCGAACGCGGCAAGCTGATTCTTACAGATGTGAAGATCATGGTGGTGGATGAGGCCGACCGGATGCTTGATATGGGGTTCATCCCCGACATCGAGGAAATCTTCAAACGCACGCCCTTTACCCGCCAGACCCTGTTTTTCAGCGCCACCATGGCCCCCGAGATCGAGCGGATCACAAACACCTTCCTGTCGAACCCCGCTAAAATCGAAGTTGCCCGCGCGGCCACCACAAACACCAACATCAAGCAAGGTGTAGTGATGTTCAAAGGGTCCTCTAAGCCCAAAGAACCCTCTGAAAAGCGCGCCCTGCTGCGCAAGCTGATCGATGCCGAGGGCGACGCCTGCACCAATGCGATCATCTTTTGCAACCGCAAGTCGGATGTGGATATCGTAGCGAAGTCGCTGAACAAATACGGCTATAACGCGGCCCCGATCCACGGGGATCTGGACCAGTCACATCGGACCAGGACCCTTGATAGGTTCCGCGACAATGAATTGCGCATCCTTGTGGCCTCTGACGTTGCAGCGCGCGGCCTGGATATTCCGGCTGTGACCCATGTCTTCAATTTTGATGTGCCCAGCCACGCCGAGGACTATGTGCACCGGATCGGTCGCACCGGTCGCGCAGGCCGTACCGGCACAGCGATCATGATCTGCGTCCCGCGCGATGAAAAGAACCTTGAGGATGTGGAACGACTGGTCAAAGAGACTATTCCGCGTCTCGACGTCCCCGGTGACAAGGCGGCACAGGACGACAAACCGCAGGCCGAAGACAAGCCCAAGCGCACGCGCAGCCGCCGCAAGAAGGACGATACGCCCGAGGTGAAGGCAGACGACAAACCTGCAGAGCCCGCCCAGAAGCGCGAAGAAGCCAAGGCGACCGACAAACCCGAGCGCGACAACAGCCCCAAGCAGGACCGCGGGCGCGGCGGACGCGGGCGGGCCCGCAACGAACCGGAGGTCATAGGCATGGGCGACGAGCCGCCGGCCTTTATTGCAAAAAGCTTTGCAGAGCGTGCGAAGGGCTGAACCACCCCTCGATCAGGAATATCCGGAAAATTGGGGGAACAGTTGCAATGCAACTGGCCCCCTTTCTTGAACGTGCCTTTAGCGGAAAGTCACCTGACTGACGCGACACACATTCACACCGGACTGAACGAGGCTGGAGCCATCGCGGAACTCGGCCTTCATGTCGAAAATGCAGGCACCAGTGCCATCATCAAAGTTGATATTGACCGATGATCCGCTCGACAGGACGCTGGAACCCAAAATGTCCTCTTCCCACGATGATGTCGAAGAGCGCGATCCGTAGAAACGCCAGATTGTGCGTCCCGTCGCGTTCGTGATCACAACGCGGCGGTCGGCAATAACGCCATTTGATGAGCTTGCAGTTGTTGTATCGACACATGCCGACAAGGCAAGGGCCGTCACACCAGCCGCGACGATTGATTTGAAATGAAACATGGGACCACTCCTTCTTGGTACTGCTCCGTCGCGGATAACGCCGGATTGCACGAAGGCTACTGTCATCACAGGTCTGTGATCAAGGAATGGTTCTGTTTTGCACTGTCAGTTGTTTACAAAACGGCAACAGTCCTCAGGATACCGCACAGCAGGAACACTTCTGGCAACAACTGGTCACGCGGTGGGACAAGCGATCCGGATCACATTCTCGGACAGCAACCGGTCGCCGGCCTGCGTGATTGTCACACCCTGGCGTTCATCAATGATCCGATAACCTTGTGGACACAGTCTTGCAGCGAAATTGTTGCGCTGTTGGTAATAGGCCTCGGCCCCGCGCGAGTCGGCATAGCGGGTCACGCTGAATTCATACACGTCGTTTGCGCCTTGCCGCCCGATCAAATGATCGGCGGGATCCGTCATCATGCAGCCAGAGAGCGTCAGGGCCACGAAAACAAGTGGCAGGGATTTGCGTGTCATCCTCACTTACCTCAGTCATATTCCACGGTGTGATGATGATTGACAAAGCAAGTCGTCAAAACTGTGGCCAGATGATGTTGGTTTTCCCGCCATCAAAACAAGCAATCTGCGGGCTGCGAGGCACCGTCAGGCGCATTTTGCTCTGACAAAGGTCAGTAGGTCGTGGTGCCGCCCTCAAAAAGCGCTTCATTGATCCTGACTGCAAAGCCCCTCAGCGTCTGCAGATAGTCATCCTGTGCCGAGGGTGCGCCCATTGCGCCGATGATGCCACCCCAGCGCCGATGGTGCGACACGGCTGAAAAACTGGTCGGACCCGCAATGATTAGACCATCAGCAATTCTCCTGACGGTGACATCCGCGTCGATGAAACTGGGGCCACCGATGAGAAAAGACTGACCGGGCGACTTGAGCCAGATACGTTTCACGACAACGATAAGTTCGGCATTTCCGTCTGGCTGCACACGATTTCCCAGTTCGGCACGGATATGGCGTTCAAGGTCGGCAGCGAATCGCGCTCTGGTCACCGCCATTTCGCGCACCGAATACTGCGTGATGCTATTGGTGAGAATCACGATGCGCCGAATTGTGACGGACTGCGCAACCCTTGCTTCCATCAATGTTTGGGTGCAAGCGCCAAGCGCCAGTATCGCCCCCCCAGCGAGAACCCTGCGGCGGGTCATCCCCGAATGCGGCATTTCCCTAAGCGTGAGAAACTGTGGTTCGTCCATCTCTATCCTCCATGGGGTTTCATGAAAGACTAGGTGATCCGCAGATAGCCTATTTGACGAATATCAACCCAGTCGGCTGACAATGACTGTCACTTCCGGCTTCTTTCCGATCTCGGCCTGTGCGCTGCGTCGTGCGATAGTGCGCAACTCTTTTTCCAACTTGTCATCATCGCGCAGCGTTTTGGCGTCGGCACGGTTGACGAACTGGCTCAGGTCTTCCTCGACCACATCCACAAGGGCTGCGTTGTTTCGGCCAACTTCGGGTAGCCCCATGATTTCCACCCAAGGGTCGCCCAGCGGTTCGTCGTTTTCGTCAATGATAAGCGTCACGATCAAATGACCGTTCAGTGCCATGCGGATGCGGTTGCGCACCACCCCGTCCAATGCGCCGATCTGCACTGTGCCATCCAGATATGTGCGCCCGGTTTCGATATATTCGGCAACAGTCGGCTGGTTGCCGGACAGGTCGATCATCATGCCATTGACGGCCACGATCCCCGACAGGCCACTTTGTTCGCCCAGTTTCACATGTTCACGCAGGTGTCGGTGTTCGCCGTGCATCGGAATCAGCGTCTGCGGTTTGGTAATCTGGTGCAACCGTTCCAGATCGGGGCGGTTGGCATGGCCGGACACATGGTACTTGCCCCCTGCGTCATCCACCACATCGACGCCCAGTTCGGACAATTGGTTCATAATCCGGATCACGCCGCGTTCATTGCCCGGAATGGTCTTGGACGAGAAAAGGAACGTGTCCCCTTCCTTCAGTTTGATGCCCATGTAATTGCCCTGCGCCAGTTGGGCCGAGGCAGCGCGGCGCTCACCCTGAGAACCGGTCACGAGGAGCATCACGTTCTCGCGCGGCATTTGCAGCGCATCTTCCGGCGACACCACAGAAGGGAAACCTTCGAGAATGCCAACCTCGGTCGCCGCTTCGACCATACGGCGCATCGCCCGGCCCAATAGCACAACGGAACGGTCGGCCTTTTGCGCGGCGATCGCCAAGGTCTTGAGACGCGCGATGTTGGAAGCAAAGGTCGTTGCCACGACCATCCCTGTTGCCTCTCTCATCATTTCAGTGATTGCATCTCCGATTGACGCCTCGGACCGTCCCGGATCGCGCGAAAAGACGTTGGTACTGTCGCAGACCAGCGCCTTGACACCATTCTTGGACACTTCTTCCCAAAGTGCCTCGTTCCACGGGTCCCCCACAACAGGGGTTTCATCGATCTTGAAATCGCCCGAGTGCAGCACCCGTCCTTCGGGCGTGTCGATCAAAAGGCCCGCACTTTCAGGAATCGAATGGCTGATCGGCAGGTAAGAGACCGTCAGTGGACCGCATTTGATCATCTCGGGGTAGATGCCCACGACCTTGACCACATTTTCAGGGTACCCCTGTTCCTCCAGCTTGCCCCGCGCGATGGTCGCGGTAAAGGGGCGGGCATAGACTGGCGCACCCAACTGTTCCCAGTAGTGCCCGATGGCCCCTACATGGTCTTCGTGGGCGTGGGTGATGAAGATGCCCTCGATCTGTGCCTTACGCTCGCGCAGCCATGCGATGTCGGGCAGGATCAGATCCACCCCCGGCGTGCCGTCCATATCTGGGAAGGTGACGCCCAGATCGACCACGATCAGCCGCTCTTTGCCGGGCTTGCCATAGCCGTACACATAGGCATTCATGCCGATTTCACCGGCACCCCCAAGAGGCAGATAGATCAGGCGGTCGCTCATGCGTTTTCCTTGTTGTACTTGTGGATCACGGTCAGACCGTGGATTGTCAGATCATCCTCGAACGCGTCGAACAACGGCTCGGATTGTTGGAAGAGAGGGGCGAGACCACCGGTCGAGATAACCTGCATCGCCATGCCGCGCTCTGCTTTGATCCGCGCGCATATCTCACGGACCAGTCCGATGTAACCCCAAAAGATACCCGATTGCATGCAAGCCACCGTATTGGTGCCGATCACCGACTGCGGTTTGGTGATATCGACATGCGGCAGCGCGGCCGCCGCATTATGCAGCGCTTCCAGCGACAGGTTCACGCCCGGCGCGATGACACCGCCGACATAGGCGCCGTCCTCGGCCACCACATCAAAGGTCGTCGCGGTACCGAAATCCACCACAATCAGATTGCCGCCATGCCGATCAAAAGCGCCTGCGGCATTCACCAGCCTGTCGGGCCCCACTTGTGTTCCTTCGTCCACACGGGGCGCAGCGGGCAACAGGCACTCGGGCTTACCCACCACAAGGGGGCGGCAGTTGTAATAGCGATCCGCAAAAACCCGCAGGTTAAAGACGACGCGCGGGACGGTCGAACTGATAATGACCTCGTCGATGTCGACCTCGACTTTCTGAAACCGCATGAGCGTGGAGAGCCAGACATAATACTGGTCTGCGGTGCGCTGCCATTCGGTACTGGTGCGCCATGTGGCGATGAATTCCGTGCCGTCCCAGATGGAAAACACGGTATTGGTGTTACCGCAGTCGATAGCCAGAAGCATGGGCCGCCTCCCTTTCTTCAGAAAAACACGTCAGCTGCCGAAATCGCGCGCGGGCCAGTGCCCGTGATCAGCACAAGGTTGCCGTCGCGGTCGATACTGTCGAAGATGCCGGTCACGTCCTCGCGGCCTGTCCGCGCGGTGATCACCTCGCCCAGCCGTGCGGCATTGGACATCCAGTCATCACGAATCCGGTCAAAGCCGAGGCGCAGCAATTTGGCCTCTTGGGTGGCATAGGCATCGGCAAGGGTGGACAGGAAATCCAGCGGTTCTACATTGCCGCCCCCCGCATCAGCAAGGCTGGTAGGCGGGAAACTGGCGTTCTGCACCCCTTCGGGCGCAGCCCGCAGATTGACGCCAATGCCAATGGACAGCCAATCCACGAATGGCCCCTGCCCGCTGCTTTCCAGCAAAATCCCCGCGACCTTCCCGCCAGACAGCAAGACATCATTGGGCCACTTCAGGGCGAGCTTTTGCGCAGGCACATAGATAGCCAGCGCCTGATACAGCGCATTCGCCGCCAGAAAAGACCGCTTGGCGGCCTCGGCCGCGGTCGCTTCGGGCTTAAAGATCAGCGTGGCGTTCAGGTTGCCTTCCGGCACGACCCATTTCCGTCCACGCCGCCCGCGCGCCGCAGTCTGGGCTTTCGCCATGATCCAAGTAGGGCGTTCGATGTCTGGCGCCCGCCGCGCCGCTTCGGCCATTGTACTGTCGACCGTGTCCAGCACGACGCGGGCATAGCCTTCCGGCCAAGGCCCATGTCCTGAACCGTTAGTTGACAAGCGTCGCCGCCGCTGCCGCCGCGATGGGCTCGATCCCGAAGAGGTTGACAACCCCAAGGAGCATAACAGCAGCAGAGCCCATCAGAAAGGCCCAGAGCACCGGGTTCATCTTGCCGTCCAGCGCTTCGCCTTCTTCACCAAAATACATGAAGTAAACAATGCGCAGGTAGTAGAACGCGCCGATCACAGACGCGATCACACCGGCCACCGCCAGCCATGCCAGACCACCGTCGTAGGCGGCGCGCAGCACATAGAATTTGCCAAAGAAACCGACCATCGGGGGCACACCCGCAAGGCTGAAAAGCAAGACCAGCATCGCCAGCGCGCGCAACGGTTCGCGTTTGGAATACATCTTGAGGCTGTCGATATTCGTCACAGGCCGTCCGTCACGCTCCATCGCCAGAATGAAGGCAAAGGTGCCGATGTTCATGGTCACGTAGATTGCCATGTAGATCAGCATGGCCTGCACGCCGAATGCCGTACCTGCGGCCAGACCCATCAGCGCGAAACCCATATGTGCAATGGACGAATAGGCCATCAGACGTTTGATATCGCGCTGGCCAATCGCCGCAATCGCGCCAAGGAACATAGAGACAACGGCAAGGAACGCCACGATCTGCTGCCAGTCGCCGACAATGCCGCCAAATGCGTCATGTACAACGCGGGCGAAAAGCGCCATCGCGGCAACCTTGGGGGCCGTGGCGAAAAACGCCGTGACAGGTGTCGGCGAGCCTTCGTAGACGTCCGGTGTCCACATATGGAACGGGGCCGCCGAGACTTTGAAGGCGAAGCCCGCAATCAGGAACACCAGACCGAACAACAGGCCCAACGAAGGCTCGTGTGCGGTCGCTTCGATGATGCCTGCGAACAAAGTCGTACCCGCAAAGCCATAGGTCAGCGATGCACCATAAAGCAGCAGGCCCGACGACAGCGCGCCCAGCACAAAGTATTTCAGGCCGGCTTCTGTCGATTTCACGCTGTCACGCCGCAATGATGCAACGACGTAAAGCGACAGGGACTGCAATTCGAGTCCCATATAAAGCGCCATCAGGTCGCCGGCAGACACCATTACCATCATGCCGACCACGGCCAGCGCGACAAGAAGCGGATACTCGAACCGCAGCAAGCCGCGGCGTTGCATATAGCTTTCTGACATAAGCAGCACTGCCGCTGCGGAAAGAAGGATCACGATCTTGGAAAACCGCGCGAACCCGTCATCTACGAACATGCCGCCAAAGGCGATATTGGTTCCTTGTCCGTTGATCCCGATCCAGACCGCCAGCAGCACGAACAGACCCGAGGTCGCCCATGTCAAGAGCGGCGCCATGCCGTCTTTGGTGGTGTAAACTGCTGCCATCAATGCGCCCATGGCGTAGACCGCCAGCACAATCTCGGGCATCAGGATTTGGATATCAGCGCCAATCATAACGGGCTTTCCTTAATTCGAAGCAAACTGCGTAGAGGCCTCAAAGGCCGCCAGCGCGGAATCGTAGTTACCGACCAGCGCCGACACGCTTGGGCCGATAATGTCGAGGACAAGTGCAGGGTAGACCCCCAAAAGCAGCGTCATTGCCACCAGAGGCGCGAAAATGACCCTTTCGCGTGTGCCCATGTCTGTGATCGTCTTGAGGCTTTCCTTGATCAGATCGCCAAAGACGACACGGCGATAGAGCCAGAGCGCATAGGCAGCCGACAGGATCACACCGGAGGTCGCAAAGACCGCAATCCATGTGTTAACCTGGAAAATGCCCATGAGTGTCAGGAATTCACCAATGAAGCCCGACGTGCCGGGCAAGCCGACGTTTGCCATCGTGAAGAACATAAAGATCAGCGCATAGGCAGGCATCCGGTTCACCAGACCGCCATAGGCGTCAATCTCACGCGTGTGCATCCGGTCGTAGATCACACCGACGCACAGGAAAAGCGCGCCAGAGATAAAGCCGTGGCTGATCATCTGGAAGATGGCACCGTCGATCCCCTGCTGGTTCACCGCAAAGATCCCCATGGTCACATAGCCCATGTGCGCGACAGAGGAATACGCGATCAGCTTTTTCATGTCTTCCTGCACCAGTGCCACCAGCGA
>CAZTKF010000056.1:0-19006 GCA_964614205.1 uncultured Loktanella sp.
CCTCCCGTTCTGGAACAGGTTTTCCCATCTGGCTTGACTTATATCACGCCTATTTCGAAGTGCTTAGAGAACAACGGACCGTCCGTTCGACGGCTTTGGCCAACAGATATCTGGAAAAGAGTCACATCCTGCGCTGCAATGGCGAAAGCCTTTGATTATGGATTTCATCATCTGATGATCCAAACTATGAATAGGTATGACGTTTGATCAGATAAAGACATTCTTGTGGGTGGCGCGACTGGGGGGCTTTCGCAAAGCGGCCGAGCGGCTCAATCTATCGCAGCCCGCTGTTTCGACGCGTATCGCGAACCTTGAACAGGAACTACGCGTTCCCTTGTTTGAACGCGGGTTGGGTGAACCGGTTCTGACGAAACATGGCGCCTTGCTGTTGTCCTATGCCGAGCAAATGCTGTTCGTGGAAGAGGAAATCAAACAACGCGTTGCAGATCCATCTGAGACTGTTGGCCTTTTCCGTATCGGCGCATCCGAGACAATTGCGCAGGCCTGGCTTCCCGATTTTCTGAAAGCCTTCAGCGAACAGTATCCGCGGGTAAACGTCGATCTCACGGTGGATATCTCGCTTAATTTAAGGACGCACCTGCTGGAACGAAAGCTTGACCTCGCGCTGCTGATGGGTCCGGTTTCCGAGTTTTCGACACAGAACGTCGAACTTCCGCCATTTGACCTGCATTGGTATCGGGCAAGCGCGAATCCACAGGAAGACCTGAGCGAAATCCCCGTGATTTCGTATTCGACCCAGACGCGCCCATACCGCGAATTGATGTCAGAGCTGTCCCGCCGGATTGGTCCAAAACTCCGGCTTTATGCCTCAGCGTCTTTGTCTGCGAGCCTCAAGATGATTGCTGCGGGAATCGCCGTTGGCCCCTATCCCCGTGCGCTGGCCGTTGACTTCATTGCGGCAGGTCAGATTGTGGAGTTTGATCCAGGCTTTCGACCAAGACCGCTTGCCTTCACTGCATCCTACCTTTCCGAGCCGCGCAGCTTTCTTGTTGAAAACAGTGCAGAAATTGCGCGGAGCGTCGCTAGGGAATGGGACAAGACCCACCCACAATAAATTCAAAAAATCTATCGCAATTGATACAAAATGATAATTTGCACTAAAATGGACGGCCATGTGATGGTTCAAAGACACCATCGGGGCTGCCATGAATACGATATCCGTTTCCCATTCCGACCTTCTCGACGCCGCGGCGGTCGAGGTGCGTGCCGCCATAAGATCCGGATCGTATGACGGCCATACCGCAGGATTGGCGCCTGGAAAACTCCAGTGCAATCTTGCGATCCTGCCCGAGCGCTTTGCTCTGGACTTCCTGCGGTTTTGCCAACGTAATCCAAAACCCTGCCCTGTTGTGGGTGTCGGAGACACGGGCAACCCGACGCTACCCACGTTGGGCAAGGATATCGACATCCGCACCGACGTTGCAAAATACCGTGTCTTCCGGAACGGCGCACTGAGTGATGAGGTCACCGACATTACCGACGAATGGGCGGAGGATCTGGTCACGGTCGCGCTTGGCTGCTCGTTCACTTTCGAAAATGCGCTCCTGCGCGCAGGTATTCCCGTACGCCACATTGAATCGGGTCTGAATGTACCGATGTTCCGCACGAACATCGATCTTGTCCCTGCAGGTCGCTTTGGCGGCCAGATGGTTGTGACGATGCGCCCTATTCCTGAAAAGCAGGTCTCTGAAGCCCGAGAGATCAGCCGCCGTTTTCCACAAGCCCACGGCGCACCGATTGCCATTGGCGATCCGGCCAAAATCGGCATTTCTAACCTTTCGCAACCTGACTGGGGTGATGCGGTGGAAATCAGAACCGGTGAGGTGCCGGTTTACTGGGCCTGTGGTGTCACCCCTCAGAACGTTCTTTTGGATGCTGGGCTTCCGATCTGCATCACGCATTCGCCCGGCCATATGCTGATCACCGATGTGGCCGAAGACGCCGAGACAACAATCCTGACAAACCAATAAATCGATCCAACAAGGAGACTGATACGATGAAAAAAGTACTATCCATTCTGGCGGCAAGCACTGCACTCGCAGCGCCCGCCCTGGCAGAAGACCTGTCCGTTGTGGGCAGCTGGTCAAGCCTGCCGTTGCACAACCAGTATGAAGCGCCTTTCTGGAGCACGGCCCTGCCCGAGGCATCCGGCGGCACCATCAACGTCGAACTGACCACACACAACCAGATGAGCCTCGGTCTCGGTGATATCTATCCCCTGCTTGGCCAAGGGGTATACGATGTTGCGATGACAGTGGCCGATTATGCCGTTGCCGATGCGCCCGAGCTTGAAGGTCTGGACGTGCCGCTGGTGGCGCTGACCGCAGATGAGGCACGCGCCATGGTGAATGCCGCCCGTCCGATGGTGTCGGACATCTATCGTGACCGCTTTAATTCCCACGTGCTGGCGATTGCGCCCTATCCGCCTCAGGTCGTTTTCTGCAACAGCGAGATTTCCAATCTGGGTGATCTGGAAGGCCTGAAAGTCCGCGCGTCCGGTCGCATGACGGCAAAACTGCTCGAGGCCTTGGGGGCGGAAGGCGTGAACGTATCCTTTGCCGAAGTGCCAGGCGCGCTGCAAAACGGTGTTGTAGACTGTGCCGTGACCGGTGCTGGTTCCGGCTATAGCGCAGGCTGGTGGGAGGTCTCCACACACTTGCTACCTATTCCGCTTGGCGGCTGGGATTCGGTAGTGACTGCGATCAACCTCGACAAGTGGAACAGCCTGAGCGCCGACACACAGGCCCTGATCACGAGCGAAATCGCCAGTGGATTTGAAGATCCGGCCTGGGCCAGCGCACAGGACGCCCTGGTCAATGACATTGCCTGCCTGACCGGAAACGGGGAATGCCCAGCGGGTGAAGCCCGTTCGATGACACTGGTTGAAGTCAGCGACGCGGATTTTGACCGTGCACGTGATATCCTGACAAGCGAAGTGCTTCCTGAGTGGGCGGAACGCGCCGGCGGCGACTGGGCCGCCCGCTGGAATGACAGCGTCGGCGCCGTTGTTGGTGTTACGATCAACTAAAACAAAGCAGGGGACGTGCCGAAATGGAACTCATGCTGATACACCGTTTGCGGGTAATCAACAAAGCTGTCGCACTTATGGTTGGCTTTGGCCTGCTTGCCTGCGCAGCCTTCGTGCTCGCTGACATCATCATGCGCCAAATCGGGACGTCCCTTGGTGGCACAGAAGAAATCGCGGGCTATGCCATGGCGCTCGCGACCTCGTGGGGGATGTCCTACACGCTTCTTGAATTAGGGCATGTGCGGATTGACCTTCTGCGCACACGGTTTCAATCCTTCGGACGGGCCTTGCTTGATGTCTTTTCAATGATTGTGATGTCCGGTGTGATCATCACGATTGCGATCAAGGCATGGCCGGTTGTCGAACGGTCTTTGGTAAATGGATCACGGGCGAATACACCGCTTGAAACGCCGCTGATTTGGGTCCAGTTGCCTTGGTTTGCTGGCTGGATCTGGTTCGCCGTGATGTCGACACTTGTCACTCTGGCTGCTCTCAGTCTGCTGATCAAACGCCGACATGAAGAAACCGAAGGCTTTGTCGGCGCTTTCGCCGAACAGGAGACACTGCAATGATCGGCTATGTTTCCGTAGGGCTCTTGGGGCTGCTCTCACTGTCGATTCCGGTTGGCATCGTCCTGTTTCTGTTGGGATTTGGGATCGACACGTTCTTTTCCAGCTTTCCGCTGACACGTGGTTTGGGGAACATGGTGTGGTCTTCGTCAAATTCGGCCACATTGATCGCAATCCCGTTCTTCGTCCTGCTGGGTGAAATCCTTGTGCGCAGCGGTGTCGCTACGCGGACCTATGCCGCACTGGATCGTTGGGTCTCTTGGCTGCCGGGGGGCTTGGTGCACGCCAATGTCGCGACAGCAACGATGTTTTCCGCCACGTCCGGTTCATCTGTCGCAACCGCAGCAACAGTTGCGACGGTCGCCATGCCACAGGCCGAAAAACTGGGCTATGATCCCAAGCTCTTTTCAGGCGCAATAGCCGCTGGCGGTACGCTGGGGATCATGATCCCGCCATCAATCAATCTGATCGTGTATGGATTCCTTACACAGTCTTCCATCCCGCAGTTGTTTCTGGCCGGGTTGATCCCTGGGGTAGCATTGGCCATTGCGTTCATGGCCGTAACAGCTGTCATTTGCCTCATCCGCCCCGATCTGGGCGGTGTGCGCCGGACCTTCCCGTTTGCCCAGATGCTGCGCGCGCTGATCGATCTTGTCCCGATCCTGATCCTCTTCGGCCTTATTGTGGGTTCGATCTACGGCGGCTGGGCCACTCCGACAGAGGCCGCAGCAGTTGGCGTCGCAGGGGCCTTCGTTATTGCGCTCGCTTTTGGCGGTGTCTCATGGTCGATGCTCGCACAGAGCCTGACCGGAACAGTCAAGATCACTTCGATGATCATGCTGATTGTGATTGGTGCATCTTTCCTGAACTTCACACTGGCCTCGGCGGGCTTGGGGCGCGAACTGACGGAATTCATGACAGGGCTTGGCCTGACGCCGTTAAAGACAATTCTCGTCGTCGTGGTGCTTTATATTGTCTTGGGTTTCTTCATCGAGACTCTGTCATTGATGGTTGTCACCATTCCGATCATTGTCCCTCTGGTGATCGCACAAGGCTATGACGTGATCTGGTTTGGCATCCTGATGATTGTCCTGATCGAAATGGCCCTGATCACGCCGCCTGTGGGTCTGAATCTTTATGTCGTGCAAGGCGCGCGCAATTCGGGTAGCCTGAACGAAGTGATGCTGGGTGCATTGCCCTATTGCCTGACAATGCTCGCCATGGCCTTCCTGCTGATCGCCTTTCCCGGCATCGCGCTCTTCCTTCCCGCTCTTTTGCAATAACGGTGAAACGACATGCAGATTGACCTGAACGCCGATCTTGGCGAAGGCTTTGGCCCATGGTCGATGGGCAATGACACAGAGATGCTTTCGCTTGTGACATCAGCCAATATCGCCTGCGGCGGCCATGCGGGCGATCCTGAAACTATGTATCGGACACTTCTCTGTGCGCACGCCAACGATGTCACGGTTGGCGCGCATCCAGGCTATGCCGACCGCATCGGCTTTGGCCGACGCGTGATCCCGATGTCACCCGAGGAAATCAGCCGCCTTTGCGCGGCGCAGGTCGGCGCTCTGATGGGTGTGGCCTCTCAGGCCGGGGTACCGGTCCGCTATGTCAAGCCCCATGGGGCTCTGGGCAATCTTGCGGCGCGGGATCGGAACGTGGCCGATGCGATTGTCACGACCGTCAGCAGGATCGACAGCAACCTCGCCATCCTTGCGATTTCCGGCACCCAGATCGAAAAGGCAGCACGGGCCGCAGAGATGCCCGTGTTTTCCGAGATTTTTGCCGACCGCGGCTATCTGGCGTCAGGCCAACTTGTTCCGCGAGGGCAGGACGGCGCGATGATCCACGATGCCGATGAAGCAGCCGAGCGCCTGATCACCTTTCTGCAAAGCGGCTACATGCCCGTTGTCGACGGTGATCCCATCAGGCTCGCTGCACAATCTATCTGTGTCCACGGTGACAGCCCAAGCGCAGTGAATATGGCCCGTGTTCTACGGGAACGCCTGTCTGCCGAGGGCGTTCGTTTCAGCCACTTCGCAACGCATTAAGGATGCCCATGGAACCTCAATTCAAGGCCATCGCCGATCATGCGTTGCTTGTGACTTTCTCTGACGGCATCAGCAAAGAGGCCCATTCGGCTGTGATCGCACTTGATCATGCAATCGCGACAAATATGCCTGAGGGTGTCATTGAAACCGTACCTGCATTGGTCAATCTTCTTGTATCTTTCGATCCGACCGTGACGGATCATGAAGCGGTTGAGGTCCGCCTGCGGGCGGTTCTTGCCAATCTGGAGCAAAAAAATATCAGCGGCAAAGACTGTTTGGTCCATGTCTGTTATGAAGCCCCGTTTGCACCAGATCTGGAGGCCGTCGCGGCAGCAACGGGACTGTCGCAAGACGCCGTGATCAATGCCCATCTTGCAGGCGATTTCCGTGTGTTGATGTATGGCTTCTCTCCAGGCTACGCTTATTTGTCGGGCGTACCGGAACGCATACAGGTTCCGCGCAAGCCGGCCCCTGTCCGTGGCGTCCCTGCCGGGAGCGTCATTATCGCAGCCGAGCAATGCCTGATTACAACCCTGACCATGCCGACAGGCTGGTCAATCATCGGGCGCTCACCGACGCCGATCTTTACTGGCAATCCGGACCATCCCTTCCTGTTTGATGTCGGAGATCGCGTAACATTCGCGCGTGTCGACGTTGCGACATTCGAAAAACTCAGCAAGGAAAGAGTGGATGGCTAACGCAAAGCTCGCTGTTTCATTTGCAGGTCCGTTGGTGACATTTCAGGACAGGGGCCGACCGGGCAATATGCGTTACGGTGTATCCGCATCTGGCCCTATGGATCGTCTGGCATTCGCGGCCGCTCATGCCGCACTTGGCAACCCGTCAGGGGCAAATGCGATCGAAATATCGCTTGGTGGCTTGATGCTGCAGTGCATTGACGGTGCCGTCACAATTGCGGTTACGGGCGGCGACTTCGTTGTTGACCATGCCGGTCACAAGTCGGGGTCCTGGACCATTCTCACAATCCGCAAAGGCGAGCGGCTCGCGATCCGTGCAGGGAAGGCAGGCAGTTGGGCTTATCTGGCCTTTGCTGGAACGCTGGCCGCCGACACATGGCTTGGCAGTCAGGCGACCCATGCCGCCTCCGGCTTTGGGGGCGGTGCAGTACAAAGCGGGCAAACGCTGGTGGTCTTGGACGCAGCGGTCCGCGAAGACCGCGCGGGTGATGTTGCGCAGCCGGACTTCCTGCCTGAAGGTCCCATCCGGATCGTGCCCGGGCCACAGGACCAGTACTTTGCAGATGATGCGATGGCGCAGCTATTGACCGCGGCCTTCACGGTGACGGATGCCTATGACCGCATGGGGATGCGTCTGAAAGGGCCGCCGCTTCATTTGGAAAGCGCCCTCTCCATTCCATCAGAACCGATTGTGCGCGGATCGATTCAGGTCTCGGGCGACGGCGTGCCCACTGTCCTGCTTGCGGACCATCAAACCACAGGCGGCTACCCAAAGATCGCAACGGTCATTTCATGCGACACGGATCGATTGTCACAATTGCGCGCCGGTGAAACGATAAGGTTTACGGCCGTCTCAACCCAACAGGCCGTTGAAGAAGTCAGGCACCATGCGCAGGAAGTATCACAGTATCTCGCGCGAATTGCCGTGGCCCGCGGCACACTGGAACAAAGGCTGATGCGCGAAAACCTGATCCATGGCTGCGTCTACGATTAGACGAACCATCCTACGCCCGGATTGAAACCGAACTGCCACCCACTGACCGATGACGGGATAGAGCCTATCACACCCATGCGGCGGGGGATTGGCCAACCACAGCTCTGCAATCACCCTAAGGCGACAAATGCCACGTGCAGCACCGTCCGAGACTGGCCCGCGTCTGGCAGCCTCACTAGGGGGTCGTGATTGGCGGCGGCTTGCGCCTTTTTCCCGACAGCGCATTTCCAGCAATCGCCGCAAGCAGGATCAGTCCGCCGATCAGCGTGTTGGGGCTGGCGGTCTCTCCAAGAAAGAGCCAGACCCAGAACGGTCCAAGAAGAACTTCGGCCAGAGACAGCAAGGCGAGTTCGGCGGCTGGCAGACTGCGTGACCCCAGCGTATAGAGAATGAGTCCCGCCCCTACCTGGAAGACGCCCATGCCCATGGCAATGCTTCCATCGCGCAAGGCAAGACCGACAGACAGCCCCAGAAACTGGCATATGCCAAACGTGATGACGATGCCGAACAGGCCCGACAGAAACACCGCTGGCAACATTTCCCCTGTCCGGCCCCAACGCAAGGCAACTGTAAACACAGCAAAACCAAACGCAGAACCAAGCGCCGCAAGGCTGCCTTTGAGTGCAACACTGCCGGATTTGTCGGCCACCATGACGCCGATACCGGCTATGGCAATTGCGATCGCAATCCACGTCGCAATGCGCACTGGTTCGCGTAAAACGATCCAGCCCAGAACTGCCGCCATGAAAGGCGCGGTTGCAAACAGCAGCATGGCATTCGCCACCGAAGTATTCTGGATGGAATAGATGCCACCGGAATAAGCGGCAACCAATGACAGCCCTGCGATGGCGGCGGGGAAACCAATGCGCCGGATTTGGGCAAAAGGGCTCTCACCCGACCGCAGGCGGATAACAACATAGAGAAAGAGTGACAGACTGATCGACCTGTAGAGCAGGATCTGCCAGACAACGGCGTCTTCAATCAGTCGAATACCGATACCCACAGTCGACCACAGGACTCCGGCGGCAAAGACAAAGACCACACCATACTTCTGGCTCTCATCTATGGAAATTCGAAGGTTTGCAGCTGTCATCCGGGGTCAGTCCAATGGCTCTCTTTGGCACAATGGCTGTGTCGGCGTAACGCCGCTCCCACATTTGCGACATTTGGGCAGCCTCATGGCGATGGTGTTGACCCTTTGACCTTGATTGCCACGCCGTCAGCCAGACTGCTCGCGTGAAAGCCCTAGCGACGCGCACCTTGCTGCACCTGCGCAAGCTGCTCTGTCCCATCAGAAAAGCCGGAGCAAAGCGCACCACGGCGCTCAATTCGCCCCGCGAGACCGCTATTTGCCCCTGTGCGTTCTTGCCCGGATGTGCCTCGCGTCGTCATGATCGCGCGCCGCCCGTGCAGCGCGCGATCGCAGGGCCAGAACGTCAGGCCCCTTAGGCGGTAATCTGGACGGTCTTGCGTGTGCCTTCAGCCGCCAGTTTCTTGCGCGGATCAAAGAACGGACGTTCCACGACGGTTGCTGTCGTTTCGCCTGCGTGCGTCACGATCTCCAGTTCCGTTCCAAGCTCGGCAGCTTCAACCGCTACCATCGCCAAAGCGATATTCTTCTTCAATCGCGGTGAATAGACCGCAGACGTGACCTTACCAACAGCTTCTCCATCATGGTTGATGGTCCAAAAGGACGTGTTGGGTCCGGTCATCGGCTCCCCGTCAATGATCAAGCCAACCTGTTTGCGCGTGATCCCGTTGTCACGGATACGTTGCAGGGCGAATTTTCCAATGAACGCGGCCTCAATGTCCAGATTGACCAGACGTTCCAGACCCAATTCGAAAGGGTTGGTCTGGATATCGGCATCAGCATGATAGGACAGCATACCGCCTTCGATCCGGCGAATGGTGGACGTATGCCCCGGTTTCAGCCCCAGCGGCAGGCCAACGGCCATGATGCGTTCCCAAAGGGCATCACCGTAGTCAGAGTCGCGCAGGTAAATCTCGTAGCCCAACTCGCTGGACCAGCCGGTACGCGAGACGACCAGAGGGATACCATCAAGCTGCATCTCGCGGAACCAGTAGTACCGCAAATCCAGAATCTCGTCGCCAAACAAGGCCTGCATGATTTCACCTGACTTCGGGCCCTGCAATTGCAACGGTGAAACATCCGGTTCCGAGATTGACACATCCAATCCCGAATTGACGGCAACGCCTTGCGCCCACAGCAGGATGTCACTGTCAGCCAGCGACAGCCAGAAGTGGTTTTCGCCCAGCTTCAGAAGAATCGGATCGTTCAGGATGCCGCCTTCGGCATTGGTGATCAGAACGTACTTACACTGCCCCACCGCCATTTTCGACAGATCGCGCGGGGTCAGCATCTGAGTGAATTCTGCCGCATCAGGTCCGGTGATCTCGACCTGGCGTTCGACCGCAACATCGCAAAGGATCGCGTCGTTCACGAGGTTCCAGAAGTTTTGCTCGGGATCACCGAAATCACGAGGAATATACATATGATTGTAAACTGAAAAACCCTGAGCACCCCAGCGAACGGTTGCATCAAAGTAAGGCGATTTGCGGATCTGGGTACCAAAGCCGAAGTCTTGAGATTGCATCATATCATTCACCCTGTTTTGCACATGGGGCCCAGCCCCGCGCCGCGTTTTCGATGCAGCGGATGTAATCTGTTTAGGGTGCACGCTTGGCCTAAAAACCGCTTACCGACAGTCCGATCAGGCTTGGTTTCGCAGATTTGAGGACCAAACAGACCTGACACCTTATCGGGCGCGGTCGGCTACCAGTTTTGCCAAGTTGGGCTGTTCGGCCTTGATCAGACGTGTCGCAAAGTAGGTCATATACCTGTCGATCGCGAGATCCGCTTCCAAGAGGTCGTCCATCAATTCCTGGAAAGTCGCAAGGCTGGGCGTCACCACTGTCATGACATAGTCGATGCCCCCACCAGTCGCCACACAGTTGATGATCTCGTCAATGGATTTGATATGGGCCTCAAACCTGTCGAAATCAGTCTTGCGATGATGCGTCAGTGAAACCGTCACGACGACGCGCGTTGCATCAACCACACGCTCGAGCGCAATATCGGCATGATAACCACGGATATATCCGGCCGCGCGCAAACGGGTTAAACGCGCCCAGCATGGTGTTGCGGACAGATTGACGATTTCGGCAAGTTTCGTTTTGCTCAATTGGCCGTGCTTCTGGACCGCACTGAGAATACGAATATCGGTTGGGTCGAGCCCTTGTCGTTCTCGCATAAACTGTCGCCTTGCTGACTGACCGATGTAGGAAACGCGCGCGAAAGCAGCGCACATCAGTCTACTGGCTGTATAAGGGGATAAGCCGCCGCCGCAAAAGGTAGATTTGCGACTTTTTTGGCTGCAGCAGCGTCACCTGCCAGCCACTGCGGCACGATTGGGCAAAGGGATCGCGACCAGCTTTCGCACCAGTCGCCATGCGTCACTTCAGCGAAGACCTGCTTGGTATCTCGACAAATCCCTGCAGGACTGACAGCCTCATGGTCCTGACTGGTCAAGGAGCCACCTGTTGCGCATCTCAATCCAAACCCAACTACGCTATGCCGTGCGCGAGCCCGCAAGCCTTCTGCTTCAGATCGAGGCTGCCGCAGAGGACTCTCAAGTCGTTGAGAGCAGCACCATGCGGACTGGAACACCCGTTTCGTGGAACGTCATTTCCGGCGAGGACGGCATTGGTCAACGGCGATGGGGCAATGTCGAGGATATCTTCGACTGCACCTATCAGGCGGAAGTCCGTGTTGACCGGCCTGAAGTACAGCTCGCTTCGCTCAAGGCCATGCCCCTGCCGATGCTGCCCGGAGAAGTCACACCCTATGTCATGCCTTCGCGGTACTGCCACCCTGAAGCCTTTTTCGCATTCGTGCCGATGCAATTCACAGAGCTTACAGGTGGTGCACTGGTGATGCAGATGGCACAATGGATTAGCACCAATTTCACCTATGACAGCAATGCCAGCACCGCCGCCACTACGGCGACCGATAGCTTTCATGCGATGGCGGGCGTGTGCAGGGACTATGCCCATGTTCTGATTGCCATGGCGCGCTCGGTCGGGATTCCAGCCCGCATGGCAAGCGTCTACGCCCCCGGCGTGAACCCGCCCGACTTTCACGCGGTGGCCGAGGTCTATCTGCAAGACAAATGGCATCTGGTCGACCCGACTGGTATGGCGCATCCGACCGAGATGGTACGTATCGGCGTTGGTCGTGATGCGGCAGAAGTGTCTTTCATGACTTCTTACGGCCAGATGGACCTGCTTGCGCAAACCGTCCTTGTTTCACGATCCGCGTAAATTTTAGGCATCGGCGCTAAAGCCTTGTAACTGCCAAACGGAACGTTAGCATCGCATTATGACAGTAGAACGACAGTATTTTGACGAGATGCTCTCGGGTGCGGACAAGGTACGCGGCCCGTACGCGGAATATGAAAAATGGTTCGCACAGGAAGACGTTTTGCGTCTTGCCAAGAAGTCCAAAGAGGCCGAGGCGTTCTTCCGCAGAACCGGAATCACATTCAACGTCTACGGACAGGCCGCCGCGCAAGAGCGTTTAATTCCCTTTGACCTGATCCCGCGCATCATCGCGAACAGAGAATGGTCAAAACTGTCCAAAGGGATCGAACAGCGTGTGCGCGGTATCAACGCCTTTCTGCATGATATCTATCATCGACAGGAAATCCTGAGGGCTGGTGTTGTTCCGGTCGCGCTGATTTCCCAAAACGATGCCTTTTTGCCGCAGATGATCGGTGTATCCCCGCCCGGCGGTGTTTACACCCACATCGTTGGCACCGATATCGTCCGGACCGGCGAAGATGATTTCTTTGTCCTTGAGGATAACGCCCGTACGCCATCGGGTGTCTCCTATATGCTCGAAAATCGCGAAACGATGTTGCAGATGTTCCCCGAGCTTTTCAGCCAGATCAAGGTACAGCCGGTCAGCGACTACCCCAAGAACCTGCGCCGTTCGCTTGCGGCCTGCGCGCCGCGCAACTGCGGCGGCAAGCCAACGGTCGCCGTACTTACCCCAGGGATTCACAATTCAGCTTATTTCGAACACTCTTTCCTTGCCGACCAGATGGGTGTGGAACTGGTCGAGGGGCACGATCTGCAAGTCGTTGACGGGCACATCGCCATGCGGACAACCGAAGGCTACAAGGTGATTGATGTCCTTTACCGTCGCGTAGATGACGACTTCCTTGATCCGCTCAACTTCAACCCGGTGTCGATGTTGGGCGTACCGGGCATCATGGATGTCTATCGCGCTGGCAATATCACGATCGCTAATGCACCGGGAACAGGCATTGCGGACGACAAGGCTATCTATTCCTACATGCCTGATATCATTGAATTTTACACAGGCGAAAAGGCAATCCTGAAGAATGTCGAGACATACCGATGCTCGGATCCTGACTCTTTGAAATACGTGCTGGATAACCTTTCGGAACTTGTGGTGAAAGAAGTTCACGGTTCTGGCGGCTACGGCATGTTGGTCGGCCCGACCGCCAGCAAGAAAGAGCTTTCCACCTTTGCCGCCAAGCTGCGTAGATCGCCCGGGAACTATATCGCCCAGCCGACCCTGTCGCTGTCGACGGTGCCGATCTTCACCAAAAAGGGCCTTGCCCCGCGGCATGTCGATTTGCGGCCATTTGCACTGGTTTCACCCAACGGAATGGACATCACACCCGGTGGACTCACCCGGGTGGCCCTGAAGGCCGGGTCACTTGTGGTCAATTCAAGTCAGGGCGGTGGTACCAAAGACACTTGGGTTTTGGAGGACTAGCGGAATGCTTGGTAAGACCGCAGGTGGCATCTACTGGATGTTCCGTTTCCTTGAGCGTAGCGAGAATACCGCCCGCCTGATCGAGGCCGGTTTCCGGATTGCATTGACCAGATCAAAGGATCCCACGTCCGAGTGGAAGTCCGTTTTGACGGCGGCTGGCGTGTGCTACAACTATGATACGAAATATGACAGCTACACTGCTGCAAACGCATTGGACTTTCTTCTGCGCGATAAGGACAACCCATCAAGTGTCATGTCGTCAATCGAGAATGCACGTACAAATGCCCGCATGGTGCGCACCGCATTGACGACCGAGGTCTGGGAAGCTGTCAATGAAACCTGGATGGCCCTGAAAGCCGCCCTCAAGACACCGGTGACACAAACAAAATTACCCGCTGTGCTGGCCGAGATCCGCCGTCACACTGCGCTGGTGCGCGGTGCCGTCCACGGGACGATGCTGCGCAACGATATCTTTGACTTCACGCAAATCGGAATCGCACTGGAACGTGCCGACAACACGGCGCGGATTATTGATGTAAAGTATTACACGCTGTTACCTTCTGCCAGCTATGTAGGTTCGACACTTGATAATGTGCAGTGGGAAACGATCCTCAGGTCTGTCTCGGCGCATCGCTCATTCCGTTGGCTGAACAGCGATGATACCTCGCCAGCGAGCATCGCCGATTTCCTGATTTTCGACAGTCGCTTTCCGCGTTCTTTGTCATTTTGCAGCCGACTGTTGGAAGACAACCTTGGCTACCTTGCCAAGGACTATAAGTTCCGTATGCCCTGCCACGATATGATTGACGCTCAACGCGATAAACTGCGGGGCCATGATATCAACTCGGTCTTTGACGAGGGCCTACACCACTTCATCACGTCTTTCATCCGCGACAACAACGCGCTGGGGCTGCAGATTGAACAAGACTACAGGTTTGTCGGGTAGGGTTTGGAACCATGAGACTGCGTATTCAGCACACCACGAAATACCACTACGACGCCCCGGTGTCCTATAGCCTGCAACAGGTCCGACTGACTCCTCACAGCTCGAAACACCAGACAATCCACAGTTGGAACATCGATATCGCGGGCGGGCAAACCGAGCTCATGTTTGAAGATCAGTACCAGAACCAAACCCTGCTTGTGAAAGCTCAGGCAGGGACGACCGAACTCTCGGTCGAAGTCACCGGCGAGGTTGAGACGCATACGTCTGACGGGATTTTCGGAATGGTATACGGCACTGCACCACTGTGGCACTTCGGTCAGAGTACGCCGCGTACCCAAGCAGGGCGCGGCATCAGAAAGCTGGCAAAGACTGTATCGAAAGCGACCAACACGCTGGACGGGCTACATGCCTTATCCAGTGCGATCATCGATGCCGCACCTTACAACACAACCGGAACACAAGCCGATACGACCGCAGAAGAGGCCCTCAGCGCGGGCGGCGGTGTCTGTCAGGATCATGCCCAGATATTCGTCTCAGCAGCCCGCATCGCGGGTATTCCAGCGCGCTACGTGAGCGGCTACCTGATGATGAATGACCGGATCGATCAGGACGCCAGCCATGCGTGGGCCGAAGCCCATATTGATGGGTTAGGCTGGGTCGGGTTTGATGTCTCGAACGGAATCTGTCCGGACGAACGCTATGTCAGAATTGCGACGGGGCTCGATTCACACGATGCATCACCTATATCCGGTCTTCGAATGGGCACTGCGCGCGAGTCCATGATTGTATCGCTGCAGGTTCAGCAATAAACACTGGGACAGAACGCCCCTACCCTTAACGTCCGTACTGGATTTACAGATGACTTATTGCGTCGGACTTCGCCTCAATCAAGGCCTTGTCTTTATGTCTGATACGCGCACGAACGCGGGTGTCGACAACTTTTCGGTTACGCGGAAAATGTTCACTTGGAGCGTTCCCGACGAGCGGGTCATCACGATCATGACCGCTGGAAATCTGGCAACGACCCAAGCCTTGATCAGCCTGCTGGACGAACGGTCAAAGATTGTGTCGGAACGCAATCCGACGATTATGGAACTGCCCACAATGTTCCAGGTCGCCCGCACGGTGGGCGATACCCTGCGCGAAGTCATTGAACAAAGTGGGCCTGAAGGGCAGGAATCCACATCGAAGTTCAAGGCGACTGTCATACTGGGTGGCCAGATCAAGGGTGGCAAGCCCACGGTGTTCCTGATTTACCCCGAAGGCAACTTCATCGAGGTCACCGACGACAACCCCTTTTTCCAGATTGGCGAAACCAAATACGGCAAGCCGATTCTGGTACGGGCCTATGACCCCGACATGAGCTTTGAAGATGCCATCAAACTTCTGCTGGTTTCCTTTGATTCGACGATCAAGGCGAACCTATCTGTTGGGTTGCCGATCGACCTTCAGATCTATGAAGCAGACAGCTTCAAGCCGACTGACAAACCACGTATCGAAGCTGACGATCCCTACTATCAAACTGTTTCCAGCAGTTGGGGTGAAGCGCTGCGCAACGCCTTGACGCAATTGCCCAGCTATCAGGCCGAGTGAGTTCTTCCTGACAGAACTTCGTCCGATGGGCAGAAATGCATGTCGTATCAGCTCTTCGCACAGCAACGAGGCCCTTCATACCTTTTGCTGTTCCAATGGTCAGATTTGCTTTGGACTGGAGATCGAAAACAACTCGGACGGCGTTGAAACCAAGTCGACTCCTAGCTTGAGGCAGACGGCGAGAACCAGCAAGGCCAGCAGGATACGCAGTTGTTCGGCTTTGAGGAGCAAGCCAATACGGGCGCCGATCTGGGCGCCAATTACCCCGCCGACAATAAGCAGCACTGCCAGCATCGTATCGACTGTATGACTATTATAGGCATGCATCAGAGTGGTGTATGCCGAGACAAAGATGATCTGGAAAAGCGAAGTGCCGACTACGACCTTTGTGGGCATGCCAAGGATATAGATCATCGCAGGCACCGCAACGAACCCGCCACCCACACCCATGATGGCGGAAAGCACGCCGACCACAAAACCGACGATGAGTGGCGCGAAGACCGATATGTAGAGCCCCGACGACCGAAAGCGAACGCGTAGAGGCATGGCGTGGACCCAGTCCAGATTCGTACGCCTGCGTTTGGGTGGTGAGTTCTGCACGTTTGCCTTGCGCATCGCGTTCAGGCTTTCGATGAACATCAGTCCGCCAATCAGGCCCAGAAAGACCACATAGAAGATGTTGACCAGCAGATCGACCTGACCGAGTTTTCCCAGAAAACTAAAGATGTAGATCCCCAAGGTCGAGCCGATCAGCCCGCCGGCCATGAGCGCTATGCCCATCGGAAAATCAACGGTCCGGCGACGGATATGGGCAAGAATGGCAGAAAAGGACGACGCAACGATCTGGTTGGCAGATGTAGCAACTGCAACGGCAGGAGGGATTCCGATGAAGAACAGAAGAGGTGTAATCAGAAAACCGCCGCCAACCCCGAACATTCCGGATAGCAGGCCAACAACAAGCCCGATAGAAAGCAGCAAAGGTCCGTTCACTGAAACTTCGGCAATGGGCAGGTAGATTTCCATCTGAGCCGTGTGTCCTTGTTTGAGCACGAGTCGCACCTACGCCCAAGCGTTGTCAGACACAAGACAGCGCTCTGTGAAAACATCACGCGGAGGCACAGAAAGGCCGTTTTCATCCGCGCCGCGAACGCGTTCAAGTATTCGAAAGCAAAAACTCTCATGCTTCTGTCGCAGCAGAAAGTATCGGGGCCAAACCGCGTTGGCTTGAAACCTGAGGCGACCAAGCAACCCAAACAAAAAGGCCCCCGCAGTGCGAGGGCCTTTTCCATTCTCATGATGCGTCGCTTACGCGTCGTCGCCCTCCTCAATCGGGGTGGCATCGCCAAAGACCTGATCCTCTGACACATCAGCCATCTCCATCGGAGCGGCCAGCCGTGCGGCTTCTTCGGCCTCCTCGCGGCGGGCTTCGATCACGACGTTGTCGCGATCCTGCGCCACGCGGCGTACTTGCTGTGTGGCACCACCGGTACCGGCTGGAATCAGGCGGCCCACGATGACGTTCTCTTTCAGACCGATCAACTTGTCGCGCTTACCTTGTACGGACGCTTCGGTCAGCACGCGTGTCGTTTCCTGGAACGATGCCGCAGAGATGAACGAACGGGTCTGCAACGACGCCTTAGTGATACCAAGCAGGATCGGCTCGCCTGTCGCAGGGCGATCGCCGCGCGCCAGAGCCTTTGCATTGGCTTCATCAAACTCGGCTTTGTCGACGTTCTCGCCTTTGAGCAGGACAGTGTCACCGCTGTCCTGAATCTCCCACTTCTGGAGCATCTGACGGACGATCACCTCGATGTGCTTGTCGTTGATCTTCACGCCCTGCAAACGATACACGTCCTGCACTTCGTCGATCATATAGTCTGCAAGCGCCTCGACCCCCAGAACCGCAAGAATATCATGCGGGGCCGGGTTGCCGTCCATGATGTAGTCACCCTTCTGGACGAAGTCACCTTCCGCGACCGGAATGTGCTTACCCTTGGGCACCATGTATTCGACCTTGATGTCTGCGTCATCGGCAGATTCAATCGCGATCCGGCGCTTGTTCTTGTAGTCCTTGCCAAAGCGCACGTAGCCATCGATCTCAGCGATGATCGCGTGATCTTTTGGACGGCGGGCTTCGAACAGTTCGGCAACCCGTGGCAGACCACCGGTAATGTCTTTGGTCTTGGCACCCTCACGTGGGATACGCGCGACAACATCACCTGCCTTGATCTCCTGACCGTCTTCGACAGACAGAACAGCATCCACGGACATCGGATATGCAACGGGGTTGCCGTCTTCCTTAACCGCGGGTTCGCCGTCGGGACCTACAACAATGATCTTCGGAGCAAGCTCGTTGCCCTTGGGTGCTGCACGCCAGTCTGCCACGATACGCTGGGTCATCCCCGTTGCATCATCTGTCTCTTCGCGGACTGCAATACCGTTGACCAGATCTACATATTTGGCGGTACCGGACTGCTCTGCAATGATGGGCAAAGTATATGGATCCCATTCAAAGAGCTTGTCGCCGCGCAGAACATCTGCACCCTCTTTGACAAACACCTTGGAGCCATAACCAACCTTATGGTTTGCGCGCTCTTCACCGTCCTCGCCGAGGATCGACAGAACCATATTGCGCCCCATGACGACCATTTCGCCCGCTGCGTTTTCCAGCAATTGCGCGTTTTGGAACGCGATCTTGCCAGGCTGGGACGCCTCAAGGAATGACTGCTGACCACCCTGCGCAACACCGCCAATGTGGAAAGTCCGCATTGTCAGCTGTGTGCCGGGTTCACCGATGGACTGGGCCGCGATGATACCGACGGCCTCACCGATGTTGACACGAGTGCCGCGTGCAAGGTCACGGCCATAGCACATTGCGCAGACGCCATCTTCTGACTCGCAGGTCAGCGGGCTGCGAATACGCATCTTAGAGATGCCAGACACATCGATCATATCGGCCTTACGTTCGTCGATCAGTTCGCCTGCTTCGACGATCACCTCATCCGTACCCGGCTTGAGGACGTCATCCGCAGAGACACGACCCAGCACACGCTCGGCCAGAGACGCCACGACTTCACCATCGTTCACGGCGGCTTCTGCCGTGATCGCGCGCTCGGTTCCGCAATCGACCTCACGTACGATGCAGTCCTGGGCGACGTCCACCAGACGACGTGTCAGGTAACCCGAGTTCGCAGTTTTCAACGCCGTATCCGACAGACCCTTACGGGCACCGTGGGTCGAGTTGAAGTACTCAAGAACGGTCAGACCTTCCTT